>JAYVSE010000023.1:0-48412 GCA_043775635.1 Planctomycetaceae bacterium
CGCTGTCAATGACGCCCCGGTCTTAGCCGATACCGCCTTGAGCATTACCGTCGCCGAAGATGCTGGCGTTCCATCGGGAGTGGTCGGATCGCTGATCAGCTCCTTCACCGGTGGCGTCAGCGATGTCGATAGCGGTGCGGTCAAAGGCATCGCGATCACCGCCAGCGTTGAAACGAACGGCACTTGGTATTACACGACCAATAACGGCACCACCTGGACAGCCGTCGGGACGGTCAACGCCACCAGTTCGCTGCTATTGGCCGACAATGCAAATACACGACTCTACTTCGCCCCAGGCTCGAACTACAACGGCACGTCAACTTCGGCACTGACCGTTTGTGGTTGGGATCAAACATCAGGGTCAGCCGGAACCAAAGTCGATACCAGTAGTAACGGTGGCAGCACTGCATTCAGCTCCGCTACCGACGTCGTCGACGTCTCGGTAACCGCCGTCAACGATGCCCCGGTTTTAGCTGATACCGCCTTGAGCATTACGGTCGCGGAAGATGCAGGTGTACCATCGGGTGTGGTTGGTTCGCTGATCAGTTCCTTCACTGGTGGCGTGACCGATGTCGATAGCGGTGCGGTCAAAGGGATCGCGATCACGGCCAGCGTTGAAACGAACGGCACTTGGTATTACACGACCAATAACGGCACCACTTGGACTGCCGTCGGGACGGTCAACGCGACCAGTTCGCTGCTACTAGCTGACAATGCAAACACACGCCTCTACTTCGCCCCAGGCTCGAACTACAACGGCACGCCAACGTCGGCATTGACCGTTCGCGGTTGGGATCAAACATCGGGTTCGGTAGGCACCAAAGTCGATACGAGCAGCAACGGCGGCAGCAACGCATTCAGCTCCGCTACCGACGTCGTCGACGTCTCGGTTACCGCTGTCAACGATGCGCCAGTGCTTGATAACTCGGGTAACATGACACTGACGACTCGCACTGAAGATCAAACGACCAATAGCGGCGATTCGGTAGCCAACATTATTCTCAGTGCCGGGGGTGACCGGATTACCGATGTCGACACTTCGGCCTTCGAGGGCATTGCCATTACCGCCACCTCCAACGGCAACGGGTCTTGGGAGTACTCGACCGACGGCGGTTCGACCTGGACGACCGTTGGCACCGTTACGAACACCTCTGCCTTGCTATTACGAGCCACCGATAGCTTGCGATTCGTACCCAATGGACAGAACGCAACAGCGGGCGATGTTACCTTCCGCGCTTGGGACCAAACCACAGGCACCTTCGGCACCAAAGTCGACGTCTCGACCAACGGAACGACGACGGCGTTCAGCACCGCCACCGAAGTCGCTTCCATTACCATCACGGCCGTCAACGATTCGCCGACAATCACCAATGCTTACTCGTATGCACTGACGGGCACGAACGAGAACACGACCTCCAGCGGCACTTTGGCTAGCACGATACTTACGGCAAGTTCGCTGGCCGATGTCGATACGGGAGCCGTCAGTGGTTTGGCGATCACCTCGACCACCGGTAACGGAACTTGGCAGTACTCGACGGATGGAACGACCTGGCGAAACTTCGGTGCGGTGTCGAGTAGCAATGCGTTACTTGTCACTTCCACTTCGCAAGTCCGCTACATCCCCGACAACAACAACGGCGAAACCGGAACCTTCGCGTATCGCGCTTGGGACCAAACCACCGGCACCGCTTCGACCAATGCTACGGCCAGCTACGGTGACTCGTCGACCAACGGAACAACGACCGCTTACTCGACCAGCATGGCTACCGCTTCGATTGCCGTCACCAGTATCAACGATGCTCCGGTGCTGGACAACAGCGGCGCGCCAACTCTGCCGACGATCACTAAGTCGCAGACGAACAACGGCGGCAATGACGTCGCTTCGATCGTGGCCAGTGCCGGTGGAGATCGAATTACGGATGTCGATAGTGGTGCTGTAGAGGGAATCGCCATCACCGCACTCGCCAGCGGCAACGGGACATGGCAATACTCGACCGATGGCGGAGCCGTTTGGACGAACGTGGGGACGGTTTCTGGTTCGTCAGCCTTGTTGCTGCGTGACACGGACCTCGTGCGATTTGTTCCCAATGGCGTGAGCCCAACAACGGCCAGTTTCGACTTCCGAGCCTGGGACCAAACGACGGGCAGCTTTGGGACGAAAGTCGATGTTTCCACCAACGGTGGAACGACCGCCTTCAGCTCCGCGATCGAGACCGCCAACATTACCGTCGTCGACGTTAACACAGCGCCCGCGCTGGACAGCTCGAAAAGTCCGGTATTGACCACGATCAACGAAGATTCCGGCGCGCCTTCAGGAGCGGTGGGGAGTCTAGTTTCGCAGCTTGTCGATTTTGCGACACCGTCGGGACAGGTTGACAACGTCACCGATGTTGACAGCGGCGCAGGACTGGGCATCGCCATCACCGCCGCTGACACGACCAACGGCACCTGGTTCTATTCCATCAATAACGGCTCCACCTGGAACGCCTTGGGCGCGGTGAGTGCTACGAATGCTCGTTTGCTGTCCGCCGACACCGACACACGGCTCTATTTTCAGCCTAACGCGAATTATCATGGAACGCTGCCCGTAGCCATAACTTTCCGTGCCTGGGACCAGACGAGCGGGAGCAACGGCGGAACTGCATCCATTCTCACAACCCAGACGGTGCTCGATACATTCTCGGTTGCTTCGTACAGCAACAACAATGGGGCACAGAATTGGACAGCCTCATGGGTGGAGTCAGACAGCAACGGTGGTGGCGCGAGTGGCGGTCGTATTCTGGTGAATAGCGGGCAACTTGATCTTCGGGCCGATTCCGTTGGTGACTACATCTATCGCGAAGCGAACCTGAACGGTGCCTCGTCCGCAACGCTCTCATTCTCCTATTCCAATGCACTTGGAAGCGGCGACATCATTGTCGCGCAGGTCTCGAACAATGCTGGCTCCAGCTTTACAAATCTGACCGGAGGAAGCTTCACTTCGGCCTTGAATACTGGAAGTGGCACAGCAAGTTTCGACATCTCGGCCTACATCGCCTCGAACACGCAGATCAGGTTCTACGTCACGGGCAACGGCTCTAGCAACAATCTTTATGTGGACAACGTTCAGATCGCCTACACCGGAAGTGGCGGCGGCAGTTCCGCCTTCTCAACCGCTTCCGACGCCGCCAGCCTAGTCGTCAATCCGGTTGCCGACACGCCTTCTATCACCGCAGCCACTACGAACGAAGACAGCCAGTCGGCTAGCGGGCTCGTCATCACGCGCAGCGCCTTCGACGGTGCGGAAGTTACTCATTACAAAATAACCGGCATTGCCAGTGGCACGCTGTACAAGAACGACGGTGTGACACAGATCACCAATGGTTCGTTCATCACCATCGCCGAAGGCAACGCGGGACTGAAATTCACCCCCACCGCCGATTTCAACGGCACCGGCAATTTCACGCTTCAAGCTTCTACGTCCAACGGTGATGCCGGACTGGGTGGCAGTACCGTCCTCGCCGCTGTCACCGTCAACCCGGTCAACGATGCTCCGCTACTCGCCGATACCGTCCTTGGACTAATCGTGGCCGAAGACGCTGGTGTTCCAGCGGGCACAGTGGGTTCTTTGATCAGCGCCTTCACGGGTAGCATCACGGATGTCGATAGCGGCGCAGTCAAAGGCATCGCCATTACGGCCAGCGTCGAAACCAATGGCACCTGGTACTACACGACCAACAACGGCACCAACTGGACAGCGGTCGGCACCGTAAGCTCTGCTTCGTCGTTGCTCTTGGCCGATAACGCCAGCACGCGGCTCTATTTTGCACCAGGGTCGAACTACAACGGCACTTCGACGTCGGCCTTGACGATTCGCGGCTGGGATCAAACCACCGGATCGGCCGGAACGAAGGTTAGCACTTCTACTAACGGAACGACAACGGCGTTTTCGAGTGCGACGGATGTCGTCGATGTTTCGGTAACTGCGGTCAACGATGCACCGGTCTTAGCCGATTCAGCTCTAAGTATCTCAGTGGCCGAAGACGCAGGTGTACCAACCGGAGTTGTCGGTTCGCTCGTCAGTTCGTTCACCGGTGGTGTAAGCGATGTTGATAGCGGTGCGGTCAAAGGGATCGCGATCACAGCTAGCAACGAAACCAATGGCACTTGGTATTACACGACCAATAACGGAACCACTTGGACAGCCGTTGGAACCGTCAATGCAACTAGTTCGTTGTTGTTAGCCGATAACGCCAACACTCGGCTCTATTTTGCACCTGGTTCCAACTTTAACGGTACGTCGGCATCGGCGCTGACCATTCGCGGTTGGGATCAAACGACCGGCTCGGCTGGTACCAAGGTTAGTACGACTACCAACGGAACAACAACGGCCTTCTCGAGTGCCACCGATGTCGTCGATGTCTCGGTATCGGCCGTCAATGACGAGCAAGTTCTCGCGACGAATACTGGTTTGACGATCGCGGAAAACGCAACCGGCAACGTTATCTCCAACACGATGCTTCTGACGACCGACGTAGATAACACAACTAGCCAATTGGTGTACACCATAACGTCGGTAGCTGCGAACGGGACTCTGCGCCGCAGCGGGACTGCACTCGCTTTGAACAGCACGTTCACGCAAGCCGATATCAACTCGGGGATCATCACCTACGACCACAATGGCAGTGAGACGACCAGCGATAGCTTCTCGTTCAGCGTTGATGACGGAGTTGGAACGACGTCGACTGGTACTTTCAATTTCACCATTACGCCAGTTAATGACAACACTCCGGTGATCACCAGCAATGGGGCCGGTTCGACAGCCAGTATCAACGTCGCAGAAAACGCGACTGCGGTGACGACAGTTACCGCAACAGACGGCGACCTGCCCGCCCAAACACTGACCTATACCATCGTTGGCGGAGCCGATTCGGCACTGTTCGCTATCAACAGTTCAACTGGAGTGCTGACTTTTGTCTCTGGACGCAATCGAGAAGCGAACACGGACGCAAACCTGGATGGAGTCTATGACGTCACCGTGCAGACATCCGATGGCACCCTGACGGATACACAAGCAATCAGTGTTACCATCACGGACATAGACGAATTCGATGCGACCCCTCCAACCGATTCCGACGCATCTACCAATGCCGTTAACGAGAACGCAGCATCAGGCACCACCGTCGGGCTCACGGTTTCGTCAAATGACGCTGACGCTACTACGAATACGATTGGATATTCGTTGCTCGACAATGCCGGTGGAAGATTCCAGATCAATTCTACGACCGGCGTAGTAACCGTACAAAACGGAACTTTACTCAATCGCGAAGTAGCCGCCTCATACAATATCACAGCAAGAGCGTCGTCATCTGACGGATCGTTTGCCGATACGGTCTTTACGATCAATCTCAATGATATCGACGAGTTCGACGTCGGAACAGTCACCGATACGAATGCCATAGCCAACACCGTAGCCGAGAACGCCGCCAACGGAACGACCGTCGGGATAACCGCTTTTGCGAGTGACGCCGACGCCACGACGAACGCGATCACCTATACCCTCGATGTCAACGCCGGTGGGCGATTCACCATCAATAGCTCGTCTGGTGTTGTTACAGTCGCTGACGGAACGTTACTCAATTACGAAGCTGCAACATCGCATGGAATCACCGTTCGAGCGACTTCGGCAGATGGCTCGTTCTCAACGCAAGCCTATACGATCAATCTAACGGACGTGAATGAAGGAGCGGTTGGCGCGGTTTCAGACAGCAACGCAGCCGCAAACTTCGTCAACGAAAACGCGGCGAACGGGACACTTGTTGGAGTTCAGGCTTTAGCCGCCGATCCTGACGGAACAGATGTGGTTACTTATAGCCTAGATAGTGACGCAAGCGGACGATTCACGATCAACTCGACGACCGGTGTCGTCACGGTCAATGGAGCGATCGATCGCGAAGCGGCGGCCAGCTACAACATCACGATCCGAGCGACGAGCAGCGATACATCGTTCTCAACACAGACCTTTACGATCAACATTGGCGATGTCGACGAATTCGATACTGGAGCAGTAACAGATACGAATGCTGGTGCCAACACGGTTGCTGAAAACGCTTCTATAGGCACGACCGTCGGAATCTTGGCGTTAGCCATCGATGCAGATGCGACAACAAATGCGATCACCTATTCGCTCTTCGACGATGACGGCGGACGCTTCGCGATCAACAGCAGCACTGGTGCCGTTACCGTTGCTGGAGCAATTGATCGTGAAGCTGATGGCGCTTCAAGAAATATCAGGATTCGAGCTACGTCCGCCGATGGTTCGTTCACCGATCAAATCTTCACGATCAACATCAACGACCTCGATGAGTTCGACGTCGGTGCTGTGACCGATGCGAATAATGCGAGCAATGTGATTAATGAGAATGCTGCCAATGGGACGGTCGTTGGTGTACAGGCTTTAGCCGTCGACGCTGACGCCACCACCAATGCAATCACCTACAGTCTGGATGACAACGCCGGCGGCCGGTTCACGATCAATAGCTCCACCGGTATCGTCACCGTACTCGACGGAACTCTGCTGAATTACGAAGCAGCGACGTCGCACAGTATCATTATTCGCGCTACGTCCGCCGATACTTCATTCTCGACACAAACCTTTTCGATCAATCTCACCGACGTCAACGAATCGGCTATCTCGGTGATTAGCGACTCGAACGCTGCAAGCGACTTTGTGCTTGAGAATAGCTCGATCGGTTCAGTTGTGGGCATTACGGCTTTGGCAACTGACTCCGACGGGACAGACATCGTCACCTACTCGCTCGATGATGATGCCAGTGGACGTTTTGCCATTAATTCTACAACGGGAGTGGTTACGGTCGCCGGAGCCATCGATCGCGAAGCGGCTGCTTCCTACTCGATCACCATTCGAGCCACGAGCACAGATTCGAGTACGACTACAAGTACGAGTACGATAACCATTGGCGATGTCAACGAATTCGCCACCTCCTCGGTATCTGATTCCGTGTCTTCCGTGAATTCCGTGTCCGAGAACGCGAGCATCGGGACGACCGTAAGCATCACCGCTTTAGCAAGCGACGCGGATGCAACGACCAATACCATTACCTACAGTCTCTTCGACAACGATGGCGGTCGCTTCGCGGTTAACAGCAGTACCGGCGTCGTTACCGTCGCTGGAGCCATCAACCGCGAAGCAGATGGCCCGAGCCGAAACATCACCATTCGAGCAACTTCCGCCGATGGTTCGTTTAGCGATCAAGCCTTCTCGATCGCCATCATTGACGCCAATGAGTTCAACGTCACCACACCAACTGACACTGATGCCGCCACCAACGCTGTCGATGAAAACGTCGCGATTGGGACCGTCGTTGGTGTTCAGGCTTTAGCCGCCGACTTGGATGCGACGACCAACACCGTCACTTACAGCTTCCTCGATAGCGACGGTGGCAATTTTGCAATCGACGCGAATACAGGGATCGTTACCACAGCCCAAGCGCTCAACCGCGAGACGCTCGGAGCCTCGAGAAACATCACCGTTCAAGCCGCCTCGAGCGACGGTTCGACAGCCACGCACGTCTTCAACATCGCGATCAACGACCTTGATGAATTCAACGTCGGAGCGATCACCGATACCAACGCTTCGATCAACTCAGTCGCAGAAAACACGCCCATTGGAACGCTGGTTGGAGTCACCGCGTTTGCATCTGACGCTGACGCTACCAACAACACGATTTCATATTCTTTGGATAATGATGCAACTGGACGATTTGCGATCAATTCGGTATCAGGCATCGTATCGGTTGCAGGGTCGATCGACTACGAAGCGTCAGCCAGCCATCTTTTCACCGTCCGTGCGACGTCAATGGATGGTTCTTTTACAACGCGAAACTTCACGATCGCGATCAACGATGCTAACGACAACGCACCCTCCATCGGTGCCTATCAGACTTTTCGCATCAATGAAAACTTAGCCGCCAGCACATCGGTCGGATTCGTTTTAGCAACGGATGTAGACACGGTCGGGGTGCTACAGAACTGGCACATTGTCTCCGACACGTCCGGTGGACGATTTGCGATCAATGCAAATTCAGGCCAGATTACGACACTCGCCAGTTTCAATTTTGAACAGCAGGACAGCTTCACGTTAGTCCTTTGCGTCGAAGACGGATCCAACGTGTCAACCAACCAAACCGTTGTCGTCAATATCGATGACGTGAATGAAGCGCCTACGGCCAGCGGTGAAAGTTACTCGATTCGCACCGATCAAGTTCTCACCGTCGACGCGCCGGGCCTGCTTGCCAACGCTGCCGACGTTGATGGCGACATACTATTCCCGATCATTATCGCAGGTGCCAGCCATGGTACTCTGTCCGTGAGCGCCGATGGACATTTTGTCTATGATCCTGACGGCGGATTTTTTGGTGCCGATTCATTTCAATACCAGGTGACGGACGGGACACTGGTAAGCCAGACGATCACCGTGACCATCCGTGTCGATGGATTGCCTGGCGGTGGCGGAGGACCGCCAAACCCAATCGACCCACCACCGCCTAGCGGCGGCGGTAATGGTGGCGGCGACACGAACGGTGACACCAAACCGACGGGCGACGGGCGATTGGCTCCGACAACGGAAAGCCACGATAACGATCGAAGTGATCTAAGGCCACTGCGAAATCACCACGTCGAAAAAGTGATCCCATCGCTGCCAACAGCGATTGAATCACTCTCGATTGCCGCTCAGAACGCGTTTAACAGCCAAACACTTGCTGGACATCAGCTCGTCGACATGGCGATTACGGTCAGCCCTGTCGAAATGGTTCTACTCCAACAACTGCTACAACTCGACTTGCAACAAGCCATCGTCTGGAACCAATGGCATAAGCTCCAGGAAGCGAACGAAGACAGCTCGCTACTGGGACAATTCACAGTGGGTACTGCGGGTGCCACGGCCGGATTGTTCAGTATCGGATATTTGATGTGGGCGTTACGCGGCGGCATGTTCTTGGCGACGGTTTATTCATCAATCCCTGCCTGGCGAATGCTTGACCCCGCAACATTATTGACCACCTACCGCAGCACCAAGACAACCGACCCAACCGATTCCATCGAGAAAATGCTTAGCAAATAGCCAATCACGTTTCGCGGAGTTTTCCCTACGACGTGAGTAAACCGCCAAGTCGCTTGAGCGACGCTAACACGTCGTAACAAATCCCGCATTCAGAAGGTCTTTAGCAACCGATATACTCTGTCGTACGTCGTCATTTTGGGGTATCCATCGGGAAACCGCAGATACCGTCCAACGGAAAATATCTTGAAACCAATGCGGCCCATTCGAAACTTCGACTTCTACCAGCTAGAAGACCGCGTCATGATGAACGCGGATGCCATAGACGTCGAAATTGATCCTCAAGAGATCATCGATATGTTCGGCAGTGCCGAAGATTTCGGTTTGGCCAGTAGTGATGGTCAGGTCGTCGCAGCGGATTCAACGCAACCTACTGACCGCACTGCCACCGTCAACGACCTGCCGCCACCGATTGGAATTGAAACAGCCGATCCGAACCTAACCGACGCACTGCGTCGTCGCGAAGTAATTTTCATTGACGACGCTGTCGAAGACGCTGAACAACTCCTCAAGTCACTGCGAGCAGAGCGGGCCGACGTCCAGTGGATGATCTTCCAATTAGACGGCAACCGCAATGGTATCGACCAAGTCTCGCAATCGCTCAACAACCTCTCCGGTGTTAATGCGATTCATTTGATCGTACACGACCATGGTCACGGCATTCGACTTGGAGATACTTTCTTAACGCTCGAATCGGCTTCCGCCTACGCTGGCCAGATAGCAACGTGGGCAAACGCTCTGGACCTGGACGCTGACATATTGATCCATGGTTGCGACCTAGCCGACACTACCGACGGCAAGACACTTGTCGATTCGCTTGAAGCACTCTGTGACTGCCAAGTCACTGCCAGTGAAGACTCGTTTGAGCAATGGACCAAATCCGAGCACGTCCAGGCTATTAGACTGTCGATCGATAGTACCGAACCATTATCTTCAACAGTTCCCGCAAGCACGGCAACCAGCGAGTCGGTGGGACAAGAGGCTAACAGCCGTTACAACGAAATCGCCTTCCTTCAAGCTGGCCTCTACAACTCCGATGCGCTGATTGCGGATCTTGAGCAAAACGCACTCGCCACTGGTCGCGATCTCGTCATCGTCGTTCTCAACGGCACTGAAAATGGCTTCGACCAGATCAATCGCGTCCTATCGCAATACACCGATCTCGACGCGATTCATATCGTCTCGCACGGTAGCGAAGGGATGATCCAGCTCGGTGGCTCTTGGCTCACCGCTGGCAATGTCCATAAGCATTTTGCGGACCTGCAACAATGGGGCATGGCCCTCAGCGATGATGGTGACATCCTAATCTATGGTTGCGATGTGGCTGCCGGAACAGATGGCAAGGCGTTTATCGATCGTATCGCTGAACTGACAGGTGCCGACGTAGCGGCCTCGACCGACAATACTGGCGACGTATCGCGCGGCGGCAACTGGGATTTCGAGTACGTAAGTAGCACAGGCTTCCCGCCTGTCGTTGGTGTCCAGGCTTTAGCCGCTCACGAGCAATTCCCTCTCGCTCAAGCCGAGTCGCCTAAAGGCTATACACCAGCGTTAGGCCTCCGGTCAGTCGCAGGGAATGACAGCCTGCGAGCCTATCCTACGATCGAAACCGAGCTCGCCTTCGGCTTGCAGTTCCAAGAATCCTACGGTGGTTTGCTCGCTACCTACACCGTTATTAACGTTAACGACAGCGGTGCGGGTTCGCTGCGTCAGGCCATCCTCGACGCCAATGCCAATGCCGGTGCGGACACAATCATTTTCAACATTGCCGGGACGGGCGTCCATACGATTACTCCCGCCACTGCCCTACCGACGATCACCGGTCAGGTCACGATCGACGCGACCACGGATGACAGTTTTGCAACCAACAGCAATCGGCCGGCCATCATTCTGGATGGCAACAACCTGGCAGCGGACGGTCTGGTGCTGTCTTCCACCGCCGACGGCAGCACCATTCGTGGCTTCGTGATCCGCGACTTCGGCGGCGACGGCATCCAAATCGATGCCGGTTCGGATAGCAACGTCATCGTCGGGAATTACATTGGGCGGCTAACCGCGACCGGCGCCGACGCCGGTGCGGCGGAAGCCAACGGCGCGTCAGGTATCAACCTGCTGGGCAACAACAACACGATTGGTGGCTTGACTGCCGCCGACCGTAATGTGATCGCTGGCAATGTGGACGGGATCTATCTGCAGCAGGCTAGCGGCAATCTGATCATCGGCAACTACATCGGCACTGACGGGACAGGCCTCATCGACCTAGGCAATACCGATCGCGGGATCCAGATCGAAAGCGGCGCGAACAACACGACCATCGGCGGCACGACGATGGCGGCGCGCAATGTGATTTCGGGCAACGACAACGACGGCATCATCATCAGCGACGGTGCCAGCCCTGGCACCGGTACGACGGGTACCGTGATTCAGGGCAACTACATCGGTGTCGGTTCCGATGGCGTCACCGCGCTGGGCAATACGACGAACGGCGTCCGCATCACCACGGAATCTGGCCACTCCATCGGCGGGACAGCGGCGGGAGCTGGCAATGTCATCGCGTACAACGGCGAAGACGGCGTTGTGCTGCAGAACAGCACGGCGAATACAAATACGATCCTGGGCAATTCCATTTTCTCAAATACCCAACTGGGAATCGACCTGGGCAACAACGGCGTTACGGCCAACGACGCCGGTGACGCTGACACCGGTGCCAACAACCTGCAGAACTTCCCGGCACTGACGTCCGCGAATTCTAATGCGGCTGGCACGACGATTGTCGGTACGATCAATTCCAACGCCAACACCACACTGCGGATCGAATTCTTCTCGAATCGGCCATCGATCGCGGACGCAAGCAACGGTGAAGGCGAGCGTTACCTCGGCTTCATCACCGTCACCACCGACGGCTCGGGCAATGCGTCGGTCAACACCACACTGAGCAATGTGTGGGTGAACAGCGGCGACCGCATCAGCGCCACCGCCACGGTGGACTTAGGCAGCGGCAGCTACGGAGCCACCTCGGAATTTGCAGCCAATGTGACCGCAACTTCCACTGGCATCATTGTCGTCGACACGACCAGCGATACCAGTGACGGTACCACTACGTCAATCACAAACCTAGGAAACAGCCGCGGTGCCGATGGGCGCATCTCGCTGCGCGAGGCAGTCGCGGCCGCCAACAACACAGCCAATGGCGGCTCGCCAGACAAGATCGTCTTCAACATTGGCCTAAACGACGCGAATCACCTTTACTATCGAAACAACGGAGTAGCCGGAACGTTCGCGACAGCAGTTTCAACCACGCTGTCCGACAGTGCGATCACCGACTTCGATGCTGACTACGTTGCGGGCACGGCGCGTTCCTGGTACCGAATATCGCTATCAGGCAATTACCTGGACGTCACCCAGGCGGTTATCATCGACGGCACTACGCAAGCGGGTTTCGACGTTACGAAAGGCCCGATCATCGAGATCAACGCGGCGGGAGTTACGGCGGCAGATGCGAACGCCATCGCGCTGACGACGGGTGCCTCGACGATCCGCGGCTTGGTCATCAATTCCGCAGGTGACCAGGGTATTGAGGCCGATGTTGGCGCGGACAATTCGGTCATCGTCGGTAACTTTATTGGAACCGATGTCTCGGGCACGGTGGCTGTACGCAATGACTGGGCCGGCATCGGAGTCAAGGCCGACAACGTCCTAATCGGTGGGACCACGGTGGCCGATCGCAACCTAATCTCCGGAAACGTGTCAGGCATCGGACGTGGCTACGGCGTCGAGGTCTACAGCTCGGCCATTGGCACGATCATTCGCGGCAACTATATCGGCACCACCGTAACAGGCACTGGGGCATTAGGTAATACAGGGTCTGGCATTGAACTCTATAGCAGTGCCACCGGCGCGGTTATCGGCGGAACTGGAATCGACGAAGGTAATGTCATCGCTTTCAATGGGGGCGATGGAATCTTTATTCAGAGCGGAACCACAAGCTCGATACTCGGCAACAACATCTACTCGAATACGGGACTGGGAATCGATCTCGGTGCCAACGGAGTTACTGCCAATGACAGCGGCGATGGCGATAGCGGCGCTAACAACTTGCAGAACTTCCCTGTACTGTTGTCGGTCGTTACCAATGGAACCCAAGTCACGCTCAATGGAACGCTGAACAGCGAATCCAACAAAACCTATCGTATCGAGTTCTTTGCAAACACCGCCAACGACAATGAGGGCCAGCGATATCTCGGATTCGTCAATGTCACTACCCCAGTCTCAAGTCCCAATACGGTCACATTCAACACCACGCTCACCGCGTCCGTCGTTGCTGGCGAGTATGTAACTGCGACAGCGACCGATCCGAGCAATAACACATCGGAATTCTCTGCTACCAATCGCGCACGCGGTAATACCGGCCTTTGGGTCTCAGGAACTGGCAATTCGACCGCTGGCGGACTGACATGGACCGATAGCGCAATTATTCAGTTCGGTGACCCGAACCTAAATTTTGAGCCAAGTACCACGACGGGCACTTTCTTCGCAACGCAGTTCGACCTCGACAGCTTCGCTTCCGACGGCTCTGTCAACATGAACGGATATCACTATGTGTCACGGACCCTCACGGTCGGCGGCGCAAACGCGGTCACATTAAACGCTGGCGACTTGCTGCTCAGTACAGCGAGCAATGAAACGTTGGGCGGCGTCGCGGTTTCGATCGATGACATTATCCTTTTCCAACCCACAGTCGCAGGTGACTACAGCAACGGAACCTTCTCAATCCTGTTGCAAAGTCCGATGGCAGGGACTGCCACGCGCGATTTTGCCTTGGTCGAAACAGCGACCGTAGTCGGAGGCGTGACGCTGAATGCGGGAGACTTCCTGCTGGTCTCATCCAGTTCCACTTATGATAAAGATATCACCCGTTATCAAGTCATCGACGTGGGTGCTGGAACGACCTCCGGAACACGCAGTCAACTCATTGATGGCTCCAGCGGTGGAATTGGTTTTGGCTCCAAGATCTTCGGCGTTGAATTGGTTCAATCAACCATCACGCTTGGAGGTACTACGCTGACGGCGGGACAGTTGCTGATTTCGCTGGATTCCAGCGATTCCGTTGGCACGAACAGCCTCAGTGTCACGCAGTACGACATCTTCGTGTTGGATATCACAGCAACCGGGACGGGTACCAGTTCGGGTTCAGCGACGCTGTTGGTCCAAGGTAGTGATATCGGGTTAAGCGCAGGCGGTGAAGACTACGACGCGATCGCCTTGTTCAACCAGAACTTCGCTCCGGTATTGGATGCGAGCAAGAGCCCCACGCTTACTCCTATCAATGAAAATGCAGGCGCGCCTGCTGGCGTTGTTGGGACGCTTGTCTCCGCCTTAGTTGATAATGCTTCGCCAGCGGGTCAAGTCGATAATGTTACAGATGGAGATAGCGGCGCGCTGCTGGGCATTGCCGTCACTGCGGCCGATACGGCCAACGGAACTTGGTGGTATTCGACGAACAATGGCACCACTTGGAACGCGTTGAACTCGGTGACGAGTGCTTCCGCACGGTTGTTAGCCGCCGACAGCAACACTCGGCTCTACTTCCAGCCGAGCGCCAACTACAGTGGCACGCTGGCGTCGGCCATTACGTTTCGGGCTTGGGACCAGACCAGCGGCAGTAATGGCGCTGTGGCGGACACCAGCAGCAACGGCGGCATGACTGCTTATTCATCCGCCACCGATTCCGCCTCGCTCGTAGTCATTAGTATTAACGCTGCCCCAGTCCTGGCTGATACCGCGCTGGGCATCACGGTCGCCGAAGATGCGGGTGCGCCATCAGGTACCGTCGGTTCATTGATCAGTGCCTTCACCGGTGGCATCAGCGATGTCGATAGCGGGGCGGTCAAAGGGATTGCGATCACCGCCAGCGTCGAAACGAATGGCACTTGGTATTACACGACCAACGGCGGCACAAGCTGGACCGCTGTGGGCACCGTCAGTTCGGTATCGTCCTTGCTCCTGGCTGACAACGTGAGCACACGGTTGTATTTTGCACCGAGTGCCGACTACAACGGCACTTCGACATCGGCGCTGACGATTCGCGGTTGGGATCA
Source organism: Planctomycetaceae bacterium (assembly GCA_043775635.1). Taxonomy (GTDB): domain Bacteria; phylum Planctomycetota; class Planctomycetia; order Pirellulales; family Pirellulaceae; genus UBA6163. The sequence goes on from JAYVSE010000023.1 coordinate 15,220, forward strand.
AACCAGCGGCTCAGCCGGTACGAAGGTCAGTACCGCCAGCACCGGCGGCAGCAATCCGTTCAGTTCTGCAACCGACGTGATTGACGCGACGGTCACGCCGGTCAATGACGCACCCTTCATTTCAACGTCGGGCGTAGCGGTCGCCTATACAGAAAATGCTGGCCCTACCGTTGTCGCGTCCGCGTTTACCGCCACGGATGTCGACATGGGGAACTTCGCCACAGGTACTTTGACCGCTTCATTCTCGGCGGGCGGCACGACCAATGATCGATTGACAGTCACTTCCGGTGGCTCGGTCGCAGTTCTCGGCAACAGAATCCAGTACAGCGGAACGCAGGTTGCCACGTTCAGTGGTGGCACCAACGGGTCGGCATTGGTAATCACCTTCAACGCAAGCAGCACGCCGCCCATCGCCCAGAATATCGGCCGGCAAATCGCCTACTTCAACGTGTCGGACAACCCGTCCACGGCCGCGCGCACGCTTGACTTGGTGTTGACCGATGGCGACGGCGGTACCAGCAACACAGCGCAAAAAACGATCAACGTTTCGGCAGTTGTCGATGCTCCGATTGCGGTCGATGATCGTTACGGACTAAAGTTCGACGGCATTGATGACTACGTCAACGCGGGCAACAGCGCAGGTCTGGTTTTAACCAATACAGGGACCATCGAGGCTTGGGTTCGCCCGGTAGCTTATTCGTCGATAGGGGACATCATCATCAACAAGGAAGGCGAGTACGAAGTCGGTCTGACGTCTTCTGGTACGCTCAAGTGGGCGTTCGCCAACACTGATCCTGGCTGGACTTGGCATGACACCGGCTACAGCGTGGCACTCAATCAATGGGCACACGTCTCGATCAGTTATAACAACGGAGTTGTCAACAGTTATGTCGACGGGACTCTTGTCGATACCTACAACGGGTCCGGTTCGATTGGCGATTTCTATACCGCATTGAATGATCTTCGTATCGGTGGACGATCGAACAGCCCCGCGAATCAATACTTTGCCGGTAGCATTGATGAAGTCCGCGTCTGGAATATCGCCCAAACGGAAGCCCAGATTCGCGCGAACTTGGATCAAGTCCTCGCACCTCAAGCCGGCTTGGTTGGCTACTGGCAGTTCAACGAAGGTTCAGGGGCGACCACGGCGGACACTGCGAGTAGCAATACCGGCGCGCTTGTAGACGGCGGTGCGGGAACCATGGGGCCGCAATGGACAGGTTATTCCACGAATCAAAACTCGTCCCTTAACTTAGTTGCTGGCAACGGGATCTTGGCCAATGACATCGACGGCGACGGCAATGCGCTGACCGTCGCGCAAGTGAATGGCAGCAGTGCCAACGTCGGTTCGACCATCGCATTGGCATCGGGCGCATCGGTAAACGTGACCGCGACCGGCTCCTTCACATATAACCCCAATAGTGCATTCAACTATCTCGCCACCGGGCAATCTGCGACGGATAGTTTTGCTTACCAAGTCAGCGACGGAATGGGCAATTTTGACACCGCGACCGCGTTCGTCACGGTCACCGGACTTAATGATGCTCCTGTCTTGGCTGATACCGCGCTGAGCATCACAGTCGCCGAAGATGCCGGTGTGCCAGCGGGTACTGTTGGTTCATTGATCAGTACCATCACCGGTGGAGTCAGCGACGTCGATAGCGGCGCGGTTAAAGGAATTGCGATTACCGACAGCGTCGAAACGAATGGCACTTGGTATTACACGACCAACGGCGGCACGCTTTGGACCGCTGTCGGTTCGGTGAGTTCAGCATCGTCCTTGCTGTTGTCTGACAACGCCAGTACACGCCTCTATTTTGCACCGAGTGCGGACTACAACGGTACTTCAACCTCAGCACTCACGATTCGTGGTTGGGATCAAACCAGTGGCTCCGCCGGCACCAAGGTCAGTACTGCCACGAACGGCACGACCACCGCGTTCTCCAGTGCAACCGATGTGGTTGATGTTTCGGTGACAGCCGTCAATGATGCTCCCGTGCTCGATAACAGCGGCACTATGACACTCACGACCCTTGATGAAGATGCGACGAGCAACTCCGGAGATACAGTCGCTTCAATCATTTCCAGTGCCGGTGAAAATCGGATTGTCGATGTTGACTCAGGAGCCGTCGAAGGGATTGCAATCACGTCGCTGACCAGCGGCAATGGCAGTTGGCAATACTCAATCGACAGCGGCTCAACTTGGAATAACGTCGGCACTGTATCCAACGCATCAGCACTGCTGCTCCGCGATATCGATCGAGTGAGATTCGTTCCCGATACTCTCAACGGCACAACGGCAGATTTCACTTTCCGCGCATGGGACCAAACCAGTGGCACGGCTGGTACCCAAGTCACCACCGCAACCAGTGGCGGCACATCGGCCTTCAGTACCGCCACGGAAATCGCTTCGATCACGGTCACATCGGTCAACGACACGATTAGTGCGGTCTCCGACACCAACGCGACCACGAACTCGGTGGCTGAGAATGCTGCCACTGGTACGCTTGTCGGAATCACCGCCAATGCCGTCGATCCCGATACTGGCAGCACCATTACCTACTCGCTCGATGATGATGCCGGCGGCCGATTTGCAATCAATAGCAGCACCGGTGTGGTCACCGTTGCCAATGGAACACTGCTTGATTATGAAGCAGCGGCCTCACATCTGATCACCATTCAAGCGACTTCAAACGACACTTCGTATACGACTCAGAATTTCACCATCAACTTAAACGATGTGAACGAAGCGGGCGTGGGTTCGGTCAGCGATGCCAATATCGCAGCAAATGCCGTGCTTGAAAACACTGCCTTCGGCACAGACGTTGGAGTCACTGGTTTCGCAAGCGATCCAGACGGCACGGACAGTGTCACTTACACACTCGACGACGATGCTGGCGGTCGGTTTGCCATCAACGCAACGACCGGAGTTGTCACCGTTACGGGTGCGATCGATCGCGAAACTGCAGCCAGTTACGATGTCATCATTCGAGCCACGTCAACGGACAACTCCTTTTCCACACAGACATTCACGATTAACATCGACGATGTTGATGAATTCGATGTCGGTGCCATCACCGACTCAGCGGCGGCAGTGAACTCAGTGGCGGAAAACGCAGCGATCGGCACAACTGTTGGTGTTCAGGCTTTAGCCGCTGACTTAGATGTGACCAACAGCACCATCACCTACACGCTGTTTGACAATGACGGCGGACGTTTCGCCATCGACAGCAATACCGGCGTTGTCACCGTTGCCGGCGCAATCGATCGCGAGGCTGATGGCGCGAGCCGCAACATTACTGTCCGTGCCACCTCCGCCGATGGCTCGTACACCGACCAAGTCTTCTCGATCAATAACAGCGATGTGAACGAGTTCACGGTCACTAATCCTGCGGACACCGATGCCAACGCCAACGTTGTCAACGAAAACGTCGCGATTGGTATCACCGTTGGTGTTCAGGCTTTAGCCGCCGACTCCGATGCGACGACCAACGCAATCAATTATAGCCTATTCGACAACGACGGCGGAAATTTTGCCATCGATGCTAACACGGGTATCGTGACCACGGCTGCAGCTCTGAATCGTGAAACGCTCGGCGCTTCGAGAAATATCACCGTTCGAGCCACGTCATCCGACGGCTCAACGGCTGATACTATATTTACAATCAACCTCAACGATGTCAATGAATTTGCCGTTTCGACTCCGGTTGATAGCGACACAACCGCCAACGCAGTCGCCGAGAATGCAACCATCGGTACAACCGTTGGAGTGACTGGCTTTGCCGTCGATGGGGATGCGACCACGAGCACAGTGACCTACTCATTATTTGATGACGCAGGCGGGCGGTTCTCCATCGATGCCACCACTGGCATCGTGACCGTTGCCGGGACATTCGACTATGAAACAACGACCAGTCACAACATCACGATCCGAGCCACGAGTCAGGACAGCTCGATCGCGGATCAAACCTTCTCAATCACAATCATCGACAGCAATGATAACGCGCCTGTCATTGCTGCGGGCCAGAACTTCGCGATCAATGAGAACCTACCTGCTGCGACCTCGGTGGGGTTTGTCCTGGCAACCGATGTCGATACGGTCGGCACAATACAAAACTGGCACATCATTTCCGATTCATCCGGCGGACGTTTTGCAGTCGATGCATCCTCAGGCCAAGTTACTGCGCTCGCTGGTTTCAACTTCGAACAGCAAGCCAGCTTCACGTTGGTCCTTTGCGTCGAAGACGGCACCAACGTATCGACCAACCAGACCATTGTCGTCAATATCACTAATGTCAATGAAACGCCGACGGCGACTGGCGAAAGTTTCACGATCCACACGAACCAAATCCTTTCGGTCGATGCTCCTGGGTTACTTGCCAACGACTCCGACATCGATGGTGACATCCTATTTCCGATCATCGCTGTCAGTGCCAACCACGGCACACTGTCAGTCAGCGCCAATGGACATTTTGTTTATGACCCCGATGCTGGCTTCTTTGGTATCGACACTTTCCAATACCAGGTGACCGACGGGTCCTTAGTGAGCCAAACCGTAAATGTCACCATCCGAGTCAACGTCGCCACCGGTGGCGGCGGGCCGATCTTTCCGATCGATCCCCCGCCAATCGACGATGACGGTAATGGAGAAAGTGGAGCTGATGAAGGTGGTGACGATCACAACCATAAAGTCGTTCCGGCGGGATTTGGCGGTCTCACCAACACAACCGACGCTAGCGACGACTTGCAGTCCAAGCGTCGGTCAGCGCGAGATACAGCAAACGATCTCTCCGTCACACCATCGCCAGTACGAACGCTTAAATCGCTTTCAACATTGGCAAACATTACTTACAACAGCCGCGTCCTTGGCGAACATTCGCTTGTCGACGTTGCCCTCTTGCTTAGCCCTGCTGAAGCACTCGTTCTCAATCATCTACTACAGCTCGACATGCAACAGGCGATCGTTTGGAATCAGTGGGATAAGTTGCGTCATGCCACTGACGACAAAACAATTCTGGGGCAATTCGCCGTCGGCACCGCGGGTGTAAGCGCAGGTTTATTCAGCGTTGGCTACCTGATGTGGGCCCTGCGTGGCAGTGTGTTCTTGGCAACCGTCTATTCATCAATCCCTGCCTGGCGAATGCTCGATCCAGCAACGCTTTTGATTAACTACCGCAGTAGCAAACCAACCGATCCAACCGATTCGCTGGAGCAAATGCTTAGTAAATAACGGCTCAACAACAAATTAGTGTCGCGTATCGCACCGCGAAAGTAGCGTTCTTCCGTTCTTTCGCGAGGCGAAAGACGACAATAAAAGGCGCTGGCGTCCCAGTCGTGGTTGCCCAGCGAGGGAAAGAACTTGTTGACCGCATAAGCAGCGTTGAGCCAATGGCGACGGAACAATACCAGGGCAATTCGCTGTCGGCACCGCAGGCGTAACCGCAGCGAACGCGCTCGGATACAAACCGGCACTCGCTGCAATCGCTACGATCGCGAAAAATGATAAAGACGGCACCAACTATTGCACGGAATCATTGAATCAAGCAGCCACATCCGGCCTGCCACCTTTGATAAGCAACAATTATATGAGTTGCGGTCTTTAACAAAGCCAAAACCAAAACCAAAACCAAAACCTCCCATTAACCGTCATGTATCAACTTTAGTGCTGGTTCCTATTTGTTCAAGCTCTACATCGCATCGATCCGGCTGGCCATCGGCCTAGTCTGCGTTGGTGTCGGACTCATCCTCAGCAGTCAATGGCTGGGGTTGATTCCTGACGCTAGGCAGCTAGAGATGCGCGCCCGCTCTCAACGTTGCGAAACGCTTGCGATCGCATCCGCCGCAATGATTCGCGGCGGGCAGTGGGCGCACCTAGAGGCGACTCTCCACGCGACCACATCGCGTGACAAAGACTTGCTGTCGATTGGTATTCGAAATCAATCAGGGCAGTTGCGAGTCGATTCAGGAAGACATCGCGAAATATGGCATCGTGCACTAAACGACAATTCAATAATACCGGTCCATGTACCGATCACTTTGAATCAACAACCTTGGGGAGAAGTTGAGTTTTGCTTCGTCGCTCCGGATGGCGGTGGCTACTTTGCCATACTGAACCAACCGCTATTCAAGCTGCTTGGATACTTCATCGCGTTAGGGCTTTGCCTTTACACTCTGTTTGTGGCGAGAGTCATGGGCGTGTTCGACTCCGTCCAAGTTGTGCCTGATCGAGTTCGACAAGCTCTCGATACGCTCGCCGAAGGACTACTGGTCCTCGATGAGAACGAAAATATCATACTTGCTAATCAAGCATTTTCTAAAACGGTCGGGATTGCCCCTGAGTTGTTAGCCGGACGGGCCGCAGGGTCGCTGGATTGGATATGCAACGAAAACGGCGGTATCATTGACTTTCCCTGGAGCCGTGCGATCGAAGCATCACGGCCACAAACTGAACAAATGCTAAGATATCGCTTGAATGATAAGCGGGAATGCATTTTCTCTATTAACTCTGCACCCATCGCGGCGTCCGACGGAAATCACCGCGGTGCGTTGGTGACACTACGCGACGTGACGCATGTAGAAGAACATCGCGCAGAGCTGGAAACAATGCTTGCCATGCTTCGCGGCAGCCGCGATGAAATCAGCCGCAAGAACCGCGAGTTAGAGATTCTTGCAACCCAAGATGCGCTCACCGGCTGCCTCAATCGGAGAGCTTTCTTCGAGCGTTTCGCGATTGCATTTAAATTCTCCGCGCAAACCGGTTCACCGCTGGCGTGCATCATGGTCGATAACGACCATTTCAAGAATGTTAACGATACATACGGACACCACATCGGGGACGAAGTTCTCAGACGCGTTGCCAAAACGCTTCATCAATTGCATCGCGAAACGCACTTGGTTTGTCGCTACGGTGGCGAAGAGTTTTGCATACTCCTACCAGGCTTTGAGCTGCACGACGCGGCTGAGGCTGCTGAAAAAATTCGCGTTGCGATCATGGGAATTCGCCTTGAGAATCCCGCTGAACTGCGGTTGGCTGCTAGCCTTGGCGTTTCCGAAATGCGGTTTGGCGCCGCTGACCCACAAGAGATGATTAACCAGGCCGATACCTGCCTATACATTGCAAAACGCCAGGGGCGTAATCAGGTTGTCTGCTATAACGAGTCGTATGCTGCGGTCGAAGTCGACGAATCTAAAATCTCACGCGTCGCACCCAAGAAGACAATTGACGTCGAGGAAAACTCGATCCCATTCAATGCCGTTAGCGCGCTTGTCTCCGCTCTTGCTTATCGCGATGCCGACACTGCGGAACACAGCCGCCGCGTAGCCGATATCTGTGTTCGCATGGCCGAAGGACTTCTTGACCAACGCGAAACGTTTGTGCTCGAAACGGCAGCGTTGTTGCATGACATTGGAAAGATTGGCGTTCCCGATCATATCCTTTTGAAACCTGGGCCGTTAACGCCGGATGAGTGGCTGCAAATGGGCAGGCACGATCGGATCGGCGTCGAAATCATCGCCAGCGCTTTCAATTGCAAAGAATTGTCGGAAACGATTCGAACGCACCATGCGTTCTTCGGTGGCCATGGCCGAGACAAGAGCTTGCCGGAAGGCAGCGACATCTCGTTGCACGCTCGTATTCTTTCGATTGCAGACAGCTACGACGCGATGGTAAGTGACCGCGTCTATCGAAAAGGACGACCGCATGAGGAAGCGATCAGCGAACTGCGCCGCTGTGCTGGTACTCAGTTCGACCCGGAACTAGTTGAACGATTTATCCACCTCACCGAATGCAATGCCCCTGTTAGCGTTTATGGAGGAAATGTGCCAAAGCAAATGGCGATCCAACTCGGCCAACAAATTGAGCGACTTGCCAACGCTATCGATTCGCAGGACACGAACTCACTTAAAATTCTCGCATCACGGCTCGGTGACGTTGCACGAAGCCATAACGCGGAAGAAATTGCGCATGCTGCCGACCGCATTGAAGCCGGTGCGTCCGAAGAAAACGTCCAATGGATTCGTTTGCTTCGAGATACACAACAATTGATCGAGCTTTGCCGGGCAACTCAAAATTCATTTCTTCTCGCGCCCATCAATAGCAACCATACCGATTAACGGTTACTCGCGAATCACAAAGAACTTTTCTGTTCCGTAACGAGCAACTTGAGCATTCATCAGCGGAGAATTTTTTCGAGGCTCAGCAATCTCGTCCGGACTAATCTTCCGAGCTTCATCAGGAATACCTCGGGTCCGCAGCAACTCAACAACAGTCGGCGACTCCTCAGTCGCAGCCTGCGTCGTACTCACCCGCATTACTGGCATGGCCGCGTTCGCAGTGATCCAGCCAGCTTCCAAGGTTCTTACGCTGGGCATCCAGTTCACGATGGCGAGATAACCGAACTGAAGCTGATCACGGCCGGGACGGACAAACGCTTCCTGCACCGGATGTCCGTCAATCATCGGAAAGCCTTCCTCGTTACCTGAAAACCGAATGTAGCCGTCCGTACTCTGGACTTGGTCACGAAAGTGAATCATTTCAATGGTGTCGACGACTGTATTACCCTCCTCATATTTCTCGTAAATCCGTTCCGCATCACATCGCTCAATAAACGTAAATTTGCCTGTCCATGAAGGGCCGACCGAATTGAAAACAACACAAGTGCCGTCTTCTCGCAAAGAGACGCCGAACCTTGGTTTACCAACTTCTGAAGAATTGCCGACATAGCCGATCCAATCACCAATCACCTGCTGTCGCGGTGTTGGTTGCTTAAAAAAGGTATATGCTGCGGCGCTTCCTATAATCAGTAAAATCACAATGACTAAGGGAACGAGCCAACCGGGGAGGGTCAGGTTGCGAAGTCTGCCTGCAATTGCAATTTCGCTACGAAACAATGCAAAATATCTGGCAAATTTTGAGACTTCAGGCAGTGCATTTTGGGCCGCTCTGGCCGCTTCACCTGCAGCGCGCAGCGAAGCTTGTTCGGCTTCATAACCGTCATCAACGATCACTGATGCGAGTGAGATTTCAGCGTTCATCGACGCTCTTCGCGCTGCACCTTCGTGGGCTATCTCAACCGGAGCGCGAGTACCTTCCAGATTTACGCCCGTCCCGGAACCGCCAATCGCGCGAAGCACAAGTTGACCGCTTGAACTCAGCCTTACCAACTCGCCGTTCATGCACATCGCTAATACACGAAATCTCAGCGCTTGAATCCATTGCTCAGCCCGATCAACGTTTATGATCGCATCAGGAGGCAACATCCCTCGGGCGGCAAAACCGACCAACTCGCGCAACTTGAAGGGGCCTTGATACGCGGGCGGCAAGCCTTTAACTTGGAATTGCGATAGCACTGTTCCCGCCGGATGGGGCAGCGGTAGCGGCAGCCGATCATCGGAGAACAAACCGATTGCCTGGGCAGTTTGCCAAGCGCCCCCTGGCGATCCGCTGATTTCAGATTCGGGCTTGATTATGCCTGCAAACGCAAGTTCTCGCAATTCAACGCCGCTGAACGGACCAACGACGGACGAGTCAGTTTTAATGAAAAATGCAGACATAATGAAAAGTAGCTGAGTGATCTGCGAAGCGTTCATCTCTCACCGTATCATATTTTCGTCTGCATTTCAAATTCTGTCACCAGCGATACAAGCACGACGCGCCAGCGAGTGAATCGTGGGAGACACTCGCTGGCGCGTCGTGCTTGTAAAGTGCCTGTTTTCGCAAAATAACTTTGCCCTGATCATTCGCTCAGCGAACAATGTTGGCTATCGACTGCCACCGCGTTTGCTTATAAGTTAAGAGTCTTTTCTGGACGCAAGCGGTTAACAGTTCATTCATTTCGTATGTCTTTTTGGAGTTTCCTGGGGATGGCTAAAGATTTGACACCTGCTGATCCTGATGTGGTGCTGGAACTCTTGGCGGCGTTTCGACGCTCCAAGATTATGTTTACCGGCGTATCACTCGGCGTGTTTGACGCGCTGGCGGGTCGCGGGCGGACGTCTGCGGAATTGGCAGCGCAACTGGAATGCGATGCAGACTCGCTGCGGCGTTTGATGGAGGCGTTGGTTGGCATCGGATTGCTCAGCCGGGTCGAACAGATTTTTTCGAACACGCCTGCGGCCGCCGAGTATTTGACGAGCCAGTCGCCCAGTCGCATGACCGGTTATGTGCAGTATTCCAACCGTGTGATGTGGAAGATGTGGGGCAATCTTGAAGGAGCGGTTCGCGAGGGGACGCATCGGTGGCAAGAGACGTATGGCTGGGACGGCCCGATTTTTTCAAGTTTCTTCAATACCGATGAAGCGGCACGCGAGTTTCTGATGGGCATGCATGGCTTTGGCATGATGACGTCGCCTCAGGTTGTAGCCGCGATCGACCTCAGCCGATTCAAGCGATTGGTCGATCTGGGTGGGGCCACCGGACATTTAACGATGGCGGCTTGTCGGCGATATCCACACTTGAAGGCAACGGTATTTGATCTTCCCAATGCAATCCCACTAGCCCGCGAGATCGCTGGCACCTGCGATGTTGCATCGCAAATTGATTTTGTGGCAGGAGATTTTTTTGTTGATCCATTGCCAGCGGCAGATCTCTACTGGCTCGGTCGCATCATTCACGATTGGTCAGCCGCGAAAATTGAACTGCTATTAGCCAAGGCGTTCGCAGCCTTGCCAAGTGGCGGTGGATTGATGATTGGCGAAAAGATGTTGCGTGAGGAGAAAGATGGTCCGAGTTGGGCGCAACTGCAAGATATCAATATGTTGATCGTCACCGAAGGTCGAGAGCGATCATTGAGCGAATATGAGCAGTTGCTGGTGAAAGCTGGCTTCGTCGATGTGATCGCTTACCGAACAACCGCACCCTTGGACGTTGTGTTGGCCATCAAACCATAGCCAACAAGGTTCCCACTTGACGACACCGATACCTACCGCTCGCAAGCCCCTTTACCGCGTGCTTTATGTTCAAGTTCTCGTTGCGGTCGCGCTTGGCATTTTGGTCGGAAAACTTTTTCCAGAAGCGGGCAAGTCGCTCAAGCCTCTTGGCGATGGTTTCATTGCACTGGTCAAAATGCTGATCGCGCCGATCATCTTTTGCACCGTTGTCCACGGCATTGCCTCCATGGGCGACTTGAAAAAACTCGGTCGCGTTGGAGGCAAAACGCTTCTTTACTTCGAAGTAGTCTCGACGCTGGCGCTAGTTATCGGGTTGTTGGTTATCAACGTGCTCAAACCCGGCGAGGGATTCACGCCACCGGATCAAGCCTTTCATGCCGAAGCGAAAGCGGTAAGTGCCACCAAAGACTACGCCGCCAAAGCAGACGCACTGAGTACCACCGAATTTCTGCTGAACATCATTCCGAAGACGTTTTTCAGCGCGTTTGTATCGGGTGATTTGCTACAAGTGTTGCTGATCTCAACCTTCATTGCGTTCGCCATTGTTGGCATGGGCGAGCGAGGTCAACCCGTGTTGGGTGTCATCGAGTATGGCGGCCAACTGTTTTTTGGCGTGATGAACATCGTGGTCAAAGCGGCTCCTGTCGGTGCGTTCGGGGCGATGGCATTTACGGTTGGCAGTTACGGCCTCGAAGCACTGAACCATTTACTTGCACTGATGGCGAGCTTTTACATCACGTCCGGATTTTTCGTCTTTGGTGTGCTCGGGTGCATCGCCTGGTGCGCCGGTTTCTCGATCGTTCGCTTCTTAATTCATATCAAGGATGAGCTGCTCCTCGTCCTCGGCACCAGTTCATCGGAAACTGCGCTGCCTGGCATGATCCAAAAGATACAGCAGCTCGGATGCTCGAAATCAACTGTCGGCTTGGTGATTCCGACCGGGTACAGCTTTAATTTGGATGGAACGAATATTTACATGGCCATGGCGGCCGTATTCTTGGCTCAGGCGACCAACACACCGCTCGACATGCGAGCCCAGATCAGCCTGCTGGTCGTGGCGATGATCACGTCCAAAGGTGCCAGCGGCGTCACGGGTGCCGGCTTTATCACGCTGGCTGCAACGCTGCAAGCAATGCCTGGCATCCCGCTGGAATCGCTTGCGTTGTTGGTAGGTATCGATCGATTCATGAGCGAATGCCGCGCGATCACGAATCTGATTGGCAATGGCGTCGCAACCGTCGTGATCAGCCGTTGGGAAAACGAGATATCGGCAGAGCAACTGCAAGCCAATCTCCGTCAGCCGTTGACCGAAGTGATCGACGGTTCCTGAATCAACTTCAATCCACAACCGCGAAGTATTAACACATAAACGATCGGCATCAACGCTAAGACTAGGCCGCTGTTGATTGAGTCCGTCCATTTATACGAAGGCCAGGGTGATAGAACCTGCTCATATAATTCCGTCAAGATTTGCCAACCGGGGTGTTGAAAGCTGGTTCTGCGAATTGAAATGGAAAGCCACCAGCCGATTTTGGTGACGATCGTACAAGCGATGTATCCGAGCAACAATCGCCAACCATTGATTCGATCCAATATCCAAGCAGCAAGCAAGACGGTAGTGCTTGCCGTCATTAGTACACCGAACATGCGAAAGAGTTCATTCAAGCGACTGGCATCGGCTCGCGCCAAGGTCGCAAGCCAAAGTGAAGCGCCGAAGGTAAGCGCCATCAAATCCGACGTACTGCCCCGAGACAATCTCCAGGACTCTGCATCAAGTTCCTGATTCACTCGGCACATTCGGCGATGCACGCATAGCCGAAACACAATCGGTACCAAGAAACTGACACCAATCAATGCGGTGTACTCGGAAAGATTCAGAGCAATATCGTATTCATGCCGATGGCGACGACCAAAGAATTGATTCTTCAACAACTCCATCACAACAGGGAGGCTGAACAGTAGCAAGATGCCGCCCGTGAGAACGTAGAGAAATGGTGAACGCGGCGACTGCAACCAAAGCCAGGGAGCCAGAAGACTCAACAGCAGGATGAGGGAAAGCACATTGCCCCAGCCAAAAGAAAATCCCATCCATCTCGCCGCGAGCCCAAAAAGCATGGCAAGCGGAATTGCTGCGGCAGCAGGTGAAATCTCGAGTGAACGATCTTGAATCGATTGGCGAGACCATTGGGGGATCGAGAAAAGTGCCATCGCGTGCCTACCAGTACCGATGTCCATCGTTCATATACCACTTGGCCAACGGCCATAATCATCGTAGCCTAGGGCAACGCCGGCAACGCCCTAGGAACCCGACGGCGCCAATAATTCATTTGGCCAACGGCCATGTTCAGCCGATGTTGCAGATCACGTTCAAATATTGTTTGACATGGGGCGAATTCACGCCGCCAAAAATTTTGTCGAACAAATCAAGCGGGAATCATCGAAGTTTGTCAAAGAACTAGGGGAAGACGTGATGGTTCGCTTGGTCGCGCTGGTGTCCAGGCTTCAGCCGCCTCTTCGATCCAAAAAAAGATTCGCCTAAAGGCTATACACCAGCGCTCCTTTTGGAATACGCCGTATGCTTCTGTGAAGCTCTTGTCACTCGCTTGATCGGTTAAGGCGACGCCCATAGCCCAGGGTTAAGGTCTTGTGAGCGGAGCGAGCTATGTCAGGATAGATCGCGGCGAGTTTCCTTTGAATGGGATTCCGTATAAGACTGAAACTTTCTTAACGTTTCGGGGCTGACGTGATGCTCGATCCCTTCTGCGTCAATCTCGGCGACCGCTTCGCTGACCCCGATCGCGAGCAGGAATTCGAAGACGACGTGATGACGTTTCTTGGAGTGTTTGGCAAGTTTGATGCCGGAAGCGGTCAAGTGAATGGGCGAATACGGCTCCGTGGTCGCATAGCCATCGCGAACGAGTCGCGAAATCGTACGATTGACCGTCACGCTGCTGACCCCGAACCGCTCGGCAAGATTCACAGCCCGGCACTTGCCGTGGGTTGCCGTGATTTCGGCGATCGCTTCGACATAGTCTTCCGCCAATTCTGTGGCGTGGTCGGCTCGCGTCTTACGGTGGCGTTTGATCGGTTGGGGCTCATTCATGCTCTAAGACGCTGGTTAGGTCGTAATGGATTGCCGCAAATAGGCGGGACAAAATTTGTCACGAGCGGCCTTGCAAAAAACTTAGCACCGGCTAAACTTCTGAAAAGTTAGCACATGCTAAATCTTTAATTGGCTTGACGGTGGAGTGGTTGTCGATGAAATCGATGGGAAAACATGGCTTTACGTTGGTCGAATTGTTGGTGGTGATTGCGATCATCGGAGTGCTCGTCGGGTTGCTGTTGCCAGCGGTCCAGGCCGCTCGCGAAGCTGCTCGTCGGATGCAGTGCAGCAATCATCTGAAGCAGATCGGTTTAGCGATGCACAATTACCATTCAGCCTACAATCAATTGCCTGCTGGATACTACTCTTTTCCGACGCGTGATGGCAGCGGCCCAGCGTCGATGCAAATCGATCCGTTGACTTGGGATGCTGGCCCGGGCTGGGGTTGGGGCGCAATGATCTTGCCATTCCTCGAACAAGCAGGGGCTGCGGAAGCGATTCGGTACGACCGGCCCGTTTGGGACATCAGCAATGCCGCGGTGGTCGAGACCAAGATTTCGAGCTTTCTGTGCCCTTCGGCGGCCGCCGGGGACGATGCGTTTGTCGTGCAAAACCAAGCTCGTGGCCCGCTGACAATCGGCGGTCGACAGATTCGCTTCGCGCGATCGCATTACGTTGTCAGCCATGGTCAAGAGTCTTGCTGGGACGGATGTGGTTCCGCTGCTTCGGGCAAAGTATTTGAGAATATCTACACCGCAACCGTTCGGACGATTACCATTGGCGGCGATACTTCCAAAGTCGCGGACGGCCCTTTCTATCGAAATTCGAAGATTGGGTTCCGAGATTTTCTCGACGGAACGGCATACACGATCCTGGCTGGTGAGCACGCGCCAGTGATCGCTGATAAGACGTGGGCAGGAATCGTTCCCGGTGCGTTCACGCACCCCAAAATCGACACACCAGAAAACCAGTCCGAATCGGCGGCCACGTTATTGTTTGTGCATAGCGGCCCATCCGGCGGTGAACTGGATATCACCGGCTTTCCGATCATGCATCCGATCAATCATCCATTCAAGCACGTTTGCCAGATGATCTCGCAACATCCAGGCGGCGGTAACGTGCTGGTCGGCGATGGTTCGGTCCGGTTCATTACAGAGAACGTCAATCAATTGACATTCTCGGAGATGTCTAGCCTCGGTGAGCATGAAATCGTCGATCCGGAGAAGCTGTAATGTCGCAAACGCTGAAATTAAATCGCTCTGTTTCTCGAAAAAAAACTGGCATGTCGCCTCGTGTGATCGATGGTTCTGTCTTGGCGGTCGCTATTGTTAGCGTTTGTTGGTACTTTCTTGCTGACTCGAAGATCCGATTGAGCGAAACAGGTTACGAATTGTCGAAGGCCCTTTATGCGGCCTGCAACCTTGAAGACCCCAAGCGTCTGGATGCGTTTGTCAAGACGATGGCGCAGCATTCGCCATCGCCAGAAGAACAGGCAAAGCTAACGCCGATCGTTGCGTTAGCTCAAGATGGACAGTGGCAAGACGCGGAAGACCGCGCGAGAAGATTACTTCAATCACAGGATGAGCATTGATCGATTCTTGTTCGAAATGCCATTTTCAGTGGCTGATGATTGCAGTATCCGCGGTCCTGCTTGGCTGCGAGACTCGCTCAACCACCATGACCCGAACGACCGCGAATCCTGACCGACCGATTGAAGTCGTCGCGACGGTGGGGATGGTGGCCGACATTGTCCGCGAAGTTGGCGGTGCTCGCGTTGCGGTCTCGCAGTTGATGGGGCCCGGCGTTGATCCGCATTTGTATCGCGGCAGTCGCGACGACGTGCGGTCAATCCTGGCGGCTGATATGGTTTTCTACAGCGGCCTGATGCTGGAGGGAAAACTGGCTGGCATGCTGGAGAAAGTTGCCAGAAAAAAACCTGTGATCGCGATCACCAACTCGCTTCGTCGCGATTCTGTTTTGGAGGAGGAAGGTACAGCGGGACATTCGGATCCACATGTTTGGATGGATGTGCTGGCTTGGTCGAGTTGCGTAGATGTCGTCGCAGAATCATTGGTCGAGTTCGATCCAGCGAATGCAGCTCAATTTCGCGCCGCAGCCTTGGCGTACCAGGAAACGCTTGTAAAACTTGACCAATATGGACGTGACGTGATGAGTACAGTCCCGGCCAGCGGTCGCGTATTGATCACGTCGCACGATGCTTTTCATTACTTTGGCCGTGCCTATGGTTTAGAAGTGTTCGGCGTTCAAGGGTTGTCGACTGATTCGGAAGCAGGCCTTAAACAGATCAACTCACTCGTCGATACGATCGTGGAGCGAAAGATCAAGGCGGTGTTTGTCGAAAGCAGCGTTCCCAAGAAGAGCATACTTGCTGTGGTTGACGGGGCTGGTTCACGTGGGCACAGCGTCATCATCGGCGGCGAGCTTTTCTCCGACGCGATGGGACCGGGCGATACCTACGAAGGAACGTATGTTGGGATGCTTGATCACAACTTGACGATCGTCGCGCGGTCGTTGGGAGGGACTGCACCGGAGCGTGGAATGCAGGAATCTTTAATGTTGAGTGCAAATCAAACCAAACCGGAGCAACGTAAGCCATGAGTGATTTGCCGCTGATCATCGAGGACCTAACGGTTGCGTATAACCGCAAACCCGTAATTTGGGATGTTGCCTTTCAAGTCGAACGTGGCTCGTTGGTCGGCGTCATTGGTCCCAACGGTGCGGGCAAAAGCACGTTGCTGAAGGCTTGCATGGACTTGCTGCCGACCGCGTCTGGCCGTGTTCGTGTATTTGGCGAGCCTTATAAGGTCAATCGACACCGGGTCGGTTACGTTCCGCAAAGAGAAAGCGTCGATTGGGATTTTCCCGTGTCGGCTCTCGATGTGGTGACGATGGGGCTCTATCGCGAGATTGGTTGGTTACGACCGGTTCGAAAGAAGCACACCGATGCGGCTCGCGTTGCGATGGAGCGAGTCGGTATCGAAGAACTGGAAGGGCGTCAGATCAGCCAACTTTCCGGCGGCCAACAGCAGCGAACGTTTTTGGCTCGTGCGCTTGTTCAAAACGCTGACCTTTATTTCATGGATGAGCCTTTTGCTGCCGTCGATGCCGCAACGGAAAAAGCGATCGTCGAGATTCTGCGCGGCATGAAACGTGAAGGCAAAACGGCGATCGTGATTCATCACGATTTGCAAACGGTCCACGAATATTTTGACCACGTCGTGCTGCTGAATATGCGTGTTGTCGCCCATGGTCCAACCGAAAAAGTCTTCACAAGTGAAAACCTTCAAAAAACTTATGGTGGCCGATTGACGTTGCTCGACCAAGCGACCGAGGCCATGCGCCGAAGGGATAAGGGCGTGTGACCGTAATGTATCTTTGCATGACTGTTCCTTCGCAAGCTTTACTCATCGCGCAAGGCGACTCGTGGTCACGAGTGCTGCTGTTGGAAGATTACAACACGCGGCTGGTGGTGATTGCGACCACGTTGCTCGGACTCGCTGCAGGCACTGTCGGGTCATTCACGTTGTTACGCAAACGAGCTTTGCTGGGTGACGCGCTCAGTCACGCCACATTGCCAGGGATTGGGCTCGCGTTCCTTTTATCACCAGCGCTCGGACTAGACGGAAAGTCGCTGCCCGTACTTTTGATCGGTGCTGCGATCAGCGGTTCCATTGGTATGGCGATGATTCTGGTCATTCGCAATATGACGAAGCTCAAAGAGGACACCGCGCTAGGGATCGTGCTCTCGGTTTTCTTTGGTGGTGGACTGGCGCTGCTCGGTTTTGCGCAGCAAATGCCGGAGGGTCATGCAGCGGGGCTAGAATCGTTCATCTACGGCAAGACCGCTTCCATCATCGCTCAAGATGCGTGGTGGATTCTCGGCGCTGGCGCACTGTCGCTGGGGCTTTTGTCCGTTTTCTACAAAGAGCTGAAACTGCTTTGTTTCGACGAAGGGTTTGCCTCGTCGCGCGGCTACCCAACCATTGGACTCGATCTGATGTTGATGGTAACGGTTGTCTTAGTCACGATTGTTGGTTTGCAAGCGGTGGGACTGGTGCTGATGATCGCATTGCTCGTCATCCCAGCAGCCGCAGCGAGATTTTGGACTGGCAATATGTTGCGGATGGCGATTCTGTCGGCGGCGATTGGCGGGGTCAGTTGCATGGTTGGGTCGGTACTCAGCGCCCTGTCACCCGGCTTGCCTTCGGGGGCGATGATTGTTCTTACGTCCGCCGTTTTCTTCCTGATCAGTATGTTAATCGGACGCCAACGAGGTGTGATCGTGCAAGCCTGGCGGCGCTGGCGAACACGACGCCGAATTGATCGCCGACATGTGCTTCGGGGCATCTACGAGTTACTGGAAACGCAGCCAACCTCGTTTGTCACCGACGAAACGTCCCAAGCTGCTGCCGGCAAATGGGTTTCTGCTTCGGCACTGCTATCGTCAAGAACATGGTCGGCACGACGAATGTTTGGTGAGGTTCAGCGACTGCGAAACGAAGGACTTTTGCGTTCACGAGGTAAAGAACTGTCGCTGACCGCGTCCGGGCTGCTTGAGGCAAGACGCTTGACTCGTGAGCACCGTTTGTGGGAACTGTATTTAATCACTCACGCCGATGTTGCCACAGAACGTGTTGATCGCGATGCCGAACGAATCGAAGATTGCTTAGAGCCGGTGATGATCGATGAACTGGAAACCCTGTTGCACGAGGCCCGTGGCGGTTCAAGCGTCCCCGTCAGTCCTCACGGAATCGAACTCCCCGTACACGAAGCGAGGACGTCATGACACTGCTGGCTGCAACGACCTGGTTGTGGGAACTGGACGGATGGATCATCGCGGCTGGCGTATTGTGCGCGGTGGCTTCTTCGCTGGTAGGAAATTTCCTCGTGCTTCGCCAGATGAGCATGCTGGGTGATGCGGTCAGTCACGCCGTCTTGCCAGGCCTTGCGGCAGCATTCTTGATCACGGGCAGTCGACAAAGCTTACCCATGTTTGTCGGTGCGGCGATCGTTGGCGTGTTGACCGCATTGCTGACTCAGTGGATTCGCAATTTTGGCAAAGTCGACGAAGGCGCTTCGATGGGCGTGGTCTTTACGACGCTCTTCGCGCTCGGCCTCGTGATGATTGTGCGGGCCGCCGATACCGTCGACCTTGATCCCGGTTGCGTTCTGTATGGGGCGATTGAATTCACGCCACTGGATACGGTCGTGGTCGGCATCTTCGATATACCGCGTGTCGTGGTGATCCTAGGTATCGTGACGATTGTCAACTTGCTGTTTGTGATACTGTTTTACAAAGAGCTCAAGCTGACGTCGTTTGACCCTGCGTTAGCCGACACGATGGGTCTGCCATCGGCCTGGGTGCATTACAGTTTAATGACGCTGGTCGCGATCACTGCCGTGGCCAGCTTTGAAAGCGTTGGCAATATTTTGGTAGTTGCGATGATGGTCGTACCGGCTGCTGCGGCGTCGATGTTGACGGATCGTTTGCCGATGCTGATTTTGATCAGCGCTATGATTGGTGCGGCCTCAGCAGTACTCGGACACGTTACCGCGATCACGGTTCCTGAGTGGTTTGGTTTCGGCAGCACATCAACTTCAGGAATGATGGCGTTGATGGCAGGTTTATTGTTCTCTTTGGTCGTCGTGTTTAGCCCGAAGAGCGGCTTGCTGTTCAATTTCGTTAGGCGGCAACAATTGGCCTTCAACATCCTTGGCGAAGACGTGTTGGCATACGTTTATCGCTACGAAGAAAAAGGTGAATCGCAAACGATCACACGCGAGCGTATGCAAAAAAAGTTGATTTCATCGTCATTTGCAACATCGATCGTGCTCGCTTGGTATCGTTGGCGCGGAATGCTGCTGCAAAACGGCAATCTATACGGATTGAGTGACTCCGGTCGAGCGTCTGCAGCGCTGTTGGTTCGGTCGCACCGATTGTGGGAGCAATACTTGGTCGATCAAGCCGGTGTCGCGACCGATCGTATTCACGGGCAAGCCGAACGACTGGAGCATTTTACAGGGCGTAAGTTTCGCGACGAGCTGGAACGCCAGACCGCTTACCCCTCCTCCGATCCACACGGTCGACCGATTCCTGCCGAGCAGTTAGTCACGAATCAGGCAATCGCAAATCAGGCAATTACTGAGCGTGCCAAATCCGAGCGCGCAATCGCGGACGAGTCAGCAACCGGAAAACAGGATTCGGAGCATCCGACGTCATGAGAATTGTATCGCTGTTACCAAGCGCAACCGAGATAATTTGCGAAATCGGATTAGGCGATCAGTTGTGCGGCGTGACTCACGAATGCGATTATCCGCCGCACGTCATGAAGTTGCCACGCGTCACGACATCATCGATCCCGCACGATGCGACCAGTGCGGAGATCGACCGGCTTGTCAGTGAGCGAACGCGTGGCATGATTGCGCTTTATTCACTCGACATGGAAACGCTCACAAAGATTCGCCCTGATGTGTTGGTAACGCAGACTTTGTGTGATGTTTGCGCAGTAGCAGAAAGCGAGGTGTTGACGGCAGTCAAGTTGCTCCCTGGTCAACCTCGGGTAATCAATCTGTCACCGATGTCGCTTGGCGATATGCTCGGTGAGTTGCAGCAGCTCGGTGTTTCGCTAGGATGCAGCGATCGAGCGCACGATGCGGTGGCGACGCTGCGATTGCGTGTCGACGCGGTCAAGGATCGAAGCCAATCGATGTCTCACCAACCGACGACAGTGTTGCTGGAATGGATCGATCCGCTATTTTCGGCTGGACACTGGAGTCCAGAGCTGGTTCGTTACGCCGGCGGCAGGGAACTGCTAGGTAACGAAGCGGCGAAGTCCAAAAAGATTGCCTGGTCGGAATTGGTGCAAGCTGATCCAGAAGTCATCGTGATCGCGTGTTGCGGCTTCAGCGTTGAACGCTCACTTGTTGACGTTGCCTTGCTGCGATCGTATGCGGAATTTGATTCGCTCCAAGCGGTTCGCAACCAGCGAGTTTACATCGCCGACGGATCGTCGTATTTTAATCGTCCCGGTCCCAGGCTCGTCGATAGCCTGGAATTGCTTGCCCACGCAATCGAACCAAACGTGCATCCGCTACCAAGCAACTTGAATGCTTTCATCTCGCTGCCGTGAGCGAGTATTGCCCCTAAAAAAACCATGAACTCATTTGCCAATCCAGCCGATGCGATTTTTGCACTGGCAAGTCGGTTGCAGACAATCACAAGCGAGCCCGCTGTTCCCGTCGCAGGTCGTGTGCTGGCAGAGTCAATCTTTGCAGACCGCGATAGCCCGGCGGCAAACGTTTCTGCGATGGATGGCTATGCGATTCGATTGGCGGACTTAAGCATGGCCCGAGTGCCAGTCGCCGGTGAAGCCCAGCCTGGGCAACCACCGACGGTGCTTGCACCAGGAACCGCGCAGCGAATCTTCACCGGTGCCGTTGTTCCGCATGGTACCGAGGTGATCGTGATGCGAGAAGATACCGACGAGTCATCCGTCGGTTCGGTCATGTGGCTGGATCGCGCTCGTCCATTGACTCGGGGCGAGAACATGCGATTTCAGGGCGAGAATGGCAAATCTGGCGATTTAATTTTGAGTGCGGACACGCTTTTGACGTCCGCGAAGATCGCTGCCGCTGCTAATTTTGGTGCCAGCTCAATAGCCTTGCATCGCGCGGTACGTGTCACGATCATTGTCACCGGTAACGAATTGTTGGACATAAGTTCGTCACCGGAGGCATGGCAACTTCGCGACAGCAACGGCCCCACGATCGCGGCCGTCTGTTCGCAACGTGCGTGGATTAATTGCCAGCCTCCGCAGCGATGTGCTGACAGTGTGCCGCAACTAAAGCGTCACCTGCAAGCTGCACTGGACAACAGCGATGCGGTGATCTTGACCGGCGGTGTTTCCAAGGGCGACTACGATCACGTACCAGGAGTGATCGCTGATTTAGGTGCCGCGACCGTCTTTCATCGATTGCCACTTCGACCAGGTCGACCGATCTTAGGCGCTGTTTCAAAGTTTGGACAATTGATCCTTGGTTTGCCGGGAAATCCGGTCAGTGCGATCGTTGGCATGACGCAGTTCGGTATTCCGCTACTGGCAAAACAAAGTGGCCAGGTTGATTGGCAACCGCAGCCGCGACTTGTTACGGTCGCTGGTCCAAACGACAAATCGTTGCATCTTCACTGGTATCGGCTAGTTCGACTGATTGATCCATCCATCGTCGAGCTGATTGATTCACGTGGCTCCGGCGACCTCGTTGCGCTCTCACAGAGCACCGGAATCATTTACCAGCCACCAAACACCAGTGGCGTTGGCCCTTGGCATTATTTCGCGTGGTAGGGCAAATTCAACGGGTAGACGGAAAATTTAAATCGCACTACTTGCTTCCTTGGTAGAGAAGAGACTAGCTTTCTTGGTTAGCGCGCTGTTGATTTAGTGAGCCGTACGCGCTAGCGTCGGGCCCTACGGCAAGATTTATACCGTTAACGGCCCGTGGCTAGCGCCATCGGCTCACTGAAACGAAGAAACCCTCTAAATCAACAGCCCGCTAGTGCTTAGTCAAAGATTAAATTTAGAGTTTTAAGTAGTGTAACTGTCCCAATTGCTCGGAAAACAATTGGGACAATTGTTCTACTCTGACTTAGTTCCAAAATTACTCATAGAAAGGACACTATTTTATGTTGTTCAGCAAACAATCCGAGCTTTTGGCTCGGGGTGGGCTTGGCGAAATTTTTCGTTGGTTCTTTCGAATACTGATTTACGACATCATTGTATCGTCGATTGCGGAAGTACTTGGCGTTTCGAGATTAGTAGCGCTGTTTATTTTCATGGGGATCATGCTCGTAGTTGGTGTCATTGGCTATATCGTCAAGCAAAAATACAGCCCCGATATTGAGTAGCCGCTCAAAAGTATCAAGATCGACCTTGAGTGCTTCGTTATGAAATTTGAGATCGGTCATCGACCGATGTTTGCGACGTTGAATCTGGAACTGGACCAAGGCGATAGTGTCTTTGCCCAGCCTGAGTCGATGATTTCCATGACGACGGGCATTGAGATCGAAGCGCGTGCTGGCGGCCAAACCGGAAAAGGCATCTCTGGCGGTTTAAGAAATTTGATGTCAGGCGAAAGTTTTTTTTCGACGGTTTTTCGTGCCAAACGAGACGGGCAATCACTGATCCTTGCGCCGCGGCTTCAGGGCGACATTGTCCATCTTTCGATCGCCGACGGCTCACGGTACTTTTTGACTCAAGGCAGCTACTTGGCAAACGCTCCCGGTGTGCAGATCGACTTTAAATACGGTGGCGTTCGTGGCGTCATGGCGAAGAAAGGTCTCTTCGTCATGCACACACTGGGTACGGGAGATATTTTTTGCTCCACCTACGGTGCTGTAATTTACCGGGAACTGAGTGTTGGAGAAGCGTTTGTCGTTGACAATCGGTTCGTAGTGGCGTTCAGCGAAACGATCCAGTTTCAGCTCGTCAAAGCTGCCGCCGGAGCAGCCAATTCCTACTTCTCAGGCGAAGGGCTGGTCAATCGTTACACCGGGCCGGGAACGATTATTTACCAAACCAGAGCAAACCCATTCAGCGGCTCTATGTTCGGCAAGCTCCTTTCCTGGATCACGTAACATTCAACTGTTCAATGGCTTTTCGGTTTTTCCACAAGTAGAGTATCCGCAATCGGAAACTGGGATGCGACAAATCGGCTTCCGCTACTGGCTCAGTCGGTAAAACAAATAAGAGCTTTGTCGGATGTGCCAACAGTGCATCGACAAGCGTGTTGATTCGCTGCTCCGTTAAGTCGACCGCAGGGTCCCATTGGCTCAACTCCTTCCAGTCGATCGTTGGCAAGCTCTCCAGCTTATCGTAGAGTTCAATGGCCTCGTTGCGAGCACCGGATAAGTTGCTATCGTTGACGTTATCTCGCCACATGAAATCGATGAGTCCACGGATCGACAGATCTTTATTCGATTTCTTTTCGTTGGCAATCGCTTCGTGAATCCTTGCTAACGTGCTGTCAACATCGGTGGCTCCGTAGCCCAGGGCATCTTCATAAATTCTCATCGCCTCGGAGTCGCTGATCGCTTTGCCCTGACCGGCTAACTTCAGGGCGGCGATCGAGAGTTCATATTGAGCTTGGCACTCATTGCCCATGTTCAATAGATCAGAAATTGCCGCCTCAACTCCGCTCGCCTTGGCACCTAGTCCGTCACAGAGAAACTCGATGGGTTGCGACATTCGCGCGCTGGGCACAGAGTTCAAATACAGAAAAACCCACGCGGCACCCGTTGCGGCAATCAGTCCCCAGGCACTTGGATCGCCCATCTTTTGTAGTACAAAAAGAGCCAGCAATCCGCCAAAGCACAGTTTCACCAGCCAGCCGCCGTGCCATTTCAATTCATAGGGAAATAGATGCCCAAGCTCATGGCCAACGGTTGCCTTAAGCCCCGATACGGTTGACACATGCAACGTTTGCCGGTTGATGTAGACGCCTCGAATTGCCGGTAGCAAGCTAGACAAGCCGACGCTTACAGCATAGGCATTCAGATCTTTGTCGCGAGTCAAATAAAATGGGACGCGCCGGGAATCGATACCTAGCTTTTGTGCTGTTTCACGAACCAGCGACAACAGCATCGGTTTCGTAAACACACCGG
The DNA here is from genome assembly GCA_043775635.1 of Planctomycetaceae bacterium. GTDB lineage: Bacteria > Planctomycetota > Planctomycetia > Pirellulales > Pirellulaceae > UBA6163. The sequence continues at coordinate 39,888 of JAYVSE010000023.1, forward strand.
CGCGAAAGCCTTCAGACAACTCCTCAATCAATTTCTTTTTCTTCAGCAGCATCATCATCGTACTGGGCAGATATTGCGAAGGCACAAGCAATATCGCAAGCAATGAAAAAAGCGGATTGACCACGACCCATGGCCAATCAATGACGATCGCCAAGCCCGCTCCGACGAACAGCAATAGCGACTGCCAGCCTGTTGCCAAGCGATTGCTGCGATCCAACTGTTCGATCAGTTGGTCCTGTGCAGGCACATCTCTCCAGTCAGTCATTTCTCGCATGTTCAAAAGCTTAATGAGTGATTTGTATTGGGATTAATAGTTTTAAGACCAACGGCCTTGTACCATACATCTTTTTCCTGACCCCTACGAGCTTGACTCGTAGAGGTGGACTTAGTGAACCGACGCCGCTAGCCGGCTGTGGGTTTAGTAACCCGCTGCGTAAGCGAGGGATCTCTGCGATCCCTCGCTCGCGCATTCGGGTTATGATTTTCACGCTAAAATTCAAAACACAACAAAATCAACAGCCCGCTAGCCGCGGGTATCGTGTTCGTTTGAGCCTTGTAAGGCTCGAGGCTAGCGCCTACGGTTCACTCAGATGGCTTAAATCCACGCTATTCCAGCTTGCTTGGCAGGTAAATCGGATCAAAACCAGACGACGAAAGCTTCCCCTCCGCGATAAGTAAGAAAAACAATGACAACCTTCCTTCACCGATGCCAAATCCTCGCTGCTCTTACCGCGGCCTTGCTTTCGACGATCGCCGTCGCCGCTGAAAGACCGTTATCTCGGACGATTAAGCGACCAATGTGCAACGATTGCCGAGATTCTCAAGCCTGCGGACTACGGTTGTCAATGAGCCACTGAGCCAGGTCTGCATGGCCATACGTTGCGGCAATCATCAATGCGGTTTCGCCGCTGCAGTCTGTTTCTTCGAGGCTTGCTCCCGCATTCAGAAGCAAAAACTTGCACACACGATTGCATGAAAAAGCCATCTCGCTGGCCCTACCGAAGACGTGCCCTTCTGGGAGTCCGTGATTCGGTTTCTCATTAAAAGTCAGCCGATCACTCTCGATGAATCCGTCGCCATCATCAACTTCGTTTATGAGCAGAAGTCTCGACCGGCCAATGCGGTTTGGGGACCATGCGACTGGGAAGCGGGAGTTGGAACCGAGCCTCTTCAGCCAGAGTTCACTGTTCGGGGTCGCACTTTGCGGTCACTGCGGCGACATATGGCACACTGGTAATCTGAGCTTTCATCAAAGTTGACGCTTCCGACATTGAAACATCGACGACCGTGGTTCATTTGTCGTTCCCTGGTCGGCTACAAGTGGGTGTTATTCTTGGATCGGTCACGGTCGAATCGCATTCACTTCTCACCTCTACTGACGATGGCTGCCGGGAAATGAGCAGCGAAATTTCCTCGTCGAGTCTATCCAGTTGGAGAGATGCCAATGGTCTCAATACGAACTGGAGGCACGCTGCTTGGATCGGTTGAACTCGACAAGCGTTTAAGGACTTCGAGTGAGGTGAAGGGTCGGCAATCAACTGAAATAGATTCCCTGATTGCGCTAATACAAGCACGACGCGCAAGCGAGTGACTTCATGGGAAAAATGCCTACCCGCGAACCTCATTTGTTGTTGAACCACTCATTTCACGCTCTTAGGTGGAGGCGCATTGGGCCGTTTGCGATCAATATCGTTGACCATCGGAGGTGCGTTAATGGCGTGTCCGATTGAGAATGCCAAGCGTCCGATCAGGCCGAAGTAGATGAATACGGCGGCGACCGTGGCGGCGATCGCCAGGGTTGTCGTTACGACTGATATCGCTGTGAATGCAACCATATAGATCATGAACAGTGCAAAAAAAACGATGCCGGCCGATAGGTAAAGAACGCCCCATTGCTCGGACGAACGAGTGACCGACTTGCTGACCACAACAGAGAATGGAACCAATACACTTTGCTCGTTGAGCATCGAAAGTAGAACAAACGGATAAAGTAGGTAAAGCGATGCCATCGCCATTGTTGTAGTCATGAGCGAGAGCCCAAAGAAATATTGGCCCAACATCCAACTGGGGCCTGCCGCGACAACAAGTGCTGCCACCGCAACAAACAGTGGGCCAATCCAGGCCCAGAAGTCGACAACTGGCCATTCCGTAACTCGCTCTTCCTCATTGGCAACGGATTGCATGATCGCAAATCCGTGCACTACCAGGAGACCTGTGTAGAACAGTCCGCCCGCAAACATGACCATGACTAGCACCGCACTAGAATACTGGAGCGCGATCGCGGCAGGAATCGCAGCGATCGCGGTCAAGAAGGCCCAGTAACCGATCACTGAAACGTCACGAAATATACCGAACACACCAATAAACCAGTCGCCTATACTGGGTACGGTCCAGTCGTCATCGGGTTTTGAATCAACGTATTTTTCTGCATCGCGTAAATAGTCCGCAGCAGACTTCTGAAACGGGTCTGCAGCTCTCTTGTAGTCATTGCCATCACCACTGTCTTGGAACGCATACGTCTTAGCCGATTCCATGTCTGGCTCGTATTTAACCTTGGCCTTTGGTGGCGGCGGCACGGTGAACGTGGAGTGGCAATCATGGCAACGAATCTTTTTGCCAACTTGCGCCATCTTCGCGTAAGTCATCGATTCGCAAGTTGGGCACTTCAGACGAAACGAGTCGGTCGGCAACAAGTCAGGTTGTCTAACTGTTTTGACGGGTGCTGATTGCTGGTCATTATCGTTTGCCAGGCCACTAAGAGCATCTAAGTCGGCTTCACTGAGCGGGGGTAGGCTAGTTGACTTAGACACTGGAACCTGTCGAAACGGCTCCGGTGCAACGGGTGGAAGATCTGGTAAATCAAAATTTCCATAACCGGAAGCGTCGATCGCATCCGGCTTGGGCTGTTTGGTTGATGGATCGGGAAGGTCGTGATCCAAACGGAGCCATGCGTCGTCATCATTGGTCACAGGCGTTGTGCCAGCGATCTTGACCTGACCTGAACAGTGCGGGCAAGCTACCCGCGACCCTGCGGCGCTGCGTGGGACCGCAAACTTGGCATTGCAGAGCGGGCATTTCACATTGATCGATTCGAGCTGAGCCATCAATGGTCGCTTATTAGAGTTCGGTTCAATTGTAACCGCAGTTTTGGAAACGAAGGATAGGCTTACCGCCTGTCGATTTTGTATAAACAGGCTGAAAGCATTTTTATACCCGGCAACTTTTCTAAGACCCCTGCCAGCTTGCCTGCAATGGCGTGGACGGCGCTAGCGGGCCGTTAATTTAGTTGTGTTTTGAATTTTAGCGTGCAAATCATAACCCGAACGCGTAAGCGAGGGATCGCAGTGACTCCTCGCTTACGCAGCGGGTTACAAAATCAACAGCCCGCTGACCACGGGTATCGCGTCCGTTAGAGCCTTGTTAGGCCCGAGGCTAGCGCCTACGGTTCACTCAGATTGCCAGGCAAGCTGTGTCGTGGCCGAAGGTACATTCAAACGTCGATTTCATTGTCCGCGATCATTGCAAATGGCAAATTGTAAAATGACAAGGAAACAGGTCATCTTCAATGACCAATTTGCAATGTTCATTTTGCAATTTGCAATCCGCCCTTCGGCTACCTAAAGCCAGACCAACCAACACATTTTCATCAGGCCAATTCCAACCTGAATACTTCGTATAAATAGGCTAGAATCCTATCCTACTTGGTTTTAATCCAGGACTTCGGCTTCACGAGTTCGTGCGATATCGGAGGCTTGTGCTTCGTATTTCCTGGTCAGTTCTTGGACTGATTCTTTAAGGCGGTCTCGATCGTCCTCAGACATTGTTTTTTCTTTTTCGGCTGTATCGGCAGCTTTGTTAGCGTCGCGACGGATGTTGCGAATGCTGATCTTGGAATCTTCGGTCAGTTCCTTAATGCGTGCTACCATCTTTTTGCGGACTTCAGTAGAAAGAGGCGGTACGTTCAAGCGTATCATGCGACCATCGTTCTGTGGATTGAGTCCTAAATCGCTTGCGACAATCGCTTTTTCGATGTCCTTGATCGTACTGACGTCGTAGGGACGAATGACGATCTGTTGCGGTTCGGGGGTGCCGATTGAAGCTAATTGCTTGAGCGGAGTCTGCGAACCGTAAACCTCGACACGAATCGAGTCTACTAGGCCGGGATTGGCACGACCGGTGCGAATACCAGCGAGGTTATGGCTAAGTACCGCAAGCGCCTTGTCCATTCGCTCTTCGGTATCCATCAATACTACGTCTACTGACATCAGTTGCTCTCCGATGTTAATTGGGAGTGGGATAAGTCAAAGTGTAAAAAATCAAACTCGCCGCTGCGGGCCGATCCAAGTGCCGATGCATTCTCCTGTAACGGCACGCACAATGTTGCCATCATGTTTGAAATTGAAGACCAAAATCGGTACGCTATGTTCTCGGCAAAGCGCGATCGCGGTTGCGTCCATGACCCGGAGATTTTTCTCCATCACTTCGTTATAGGTCAATGACTGATACAAAACGGCGTGCGGGTTTTTTTCGGGGTCTTCACTGTATACGCCATCCACACGCGTGGCTTTGAGGACTACGTCCGCTTCCAGTTCAAGAGCGCGCTGCGCGGCTGCGGTGTCGGTTGTAACGAACGGATTGCCAATGCCTGCCGCGAGGATCACGACGCGTCCTTTTTCCAGGTGTCGCAGGGCGCGTCGGCGAATGAATGGCTCCGCGACCGTATCAACGCCGACAGCGGACATGACGCGTGTGTGACACCCCACGTGCTCCAGTGCATCTTGCATCGCCAGTGAGTTGACGACGGTGGCAAGCATGCCCATGTAATGTGCAGTCGCTTCATGTACGATTGAGTTCGCACCGCTGAATTGTGCCCCACGAAGGATATTACCACCGCCGATGACAATGATGATTTGGCAACCGGATTGGTGAGCTTGTTTGATTTGGCGAGCGATACCCTCAAGCTCTTCGCCGCTGATTCCTCGCTGACCGGAACCAGCCAAGCTTTCGCCACTTAGCTTTAAAATAACGCGGCGATAAACTAGCTTTGATTCGGTCACGGCGGGCTCTGGCATGTTGTTTTCAGTTCATCCTGGGCAGTTCTAGCAAGTGAAACAACGGCCTGTGTCGCTGTCACGTTTCATCATTCTAAACAAATGGGCGAATCCTGAAATGACAGGACATTGATTTCAGTGCCCCGCTTCGTTGCTGGGGCAGAACGTTTTGTGTAGTGGGATTCGCCAGAATTACCAACGGTTTAGTGTGCTGAGGAATTCTGGCGAATCCCACTACGATCAAATCCCAGCATTGAAGCGGGGCATTGATTAATTTACCTCGCTCGCGATTGGACTCGTCGCGACCGTGGGATAGGCTTCCAGCCTGTCATTTTCAATGCGTCAGCGACAGGCTGGAAGCCTATCCCACTCATTGATCGAGCGATCCTAAGGGGATTTTGTGCTCTCAAAACGTCGGATTTGCTCATGCACATGCCATTCCGAAGGGTCATCTAACAAGCAGGCTTTTTCAATCGCGATCGCCTCATCTTTCCGCTTCAGGCGAAACAACACTTCGGCAAGTGTATCGCGATAAACAGTGCTATCGGGCTCGTAAAAAACGGCATTTTTTGAAAATCGAAGCGATTCATCAAGCCGATAGTCCGACAGCGAAAGGACCCACGCCAAGTTATTTGCCATACCGACATCGAGCGGGAATTTTTCCAAATGCGAGTTACCGGCCTGGTACATTTTTTCCAAAACTTCGTTGGCGAGGTCGGTCATACCGTTTTTTCGCATCGGTCCGAGCACCTTTTCACCAAAGTCGATGTCTACCGGGTCAAGTCGAAGCAATTTTTCAACTTCCTTCCTCGCTTCCGGTTCGTCCCGGTTTTCTACTGCGGCTCGAATTTTTCTGCGGTGCGTGTAGGACGGTACAGAAACATAAGCGGCAGGATAAAAACTTGTCGATTCCACGGTGCCAGCAATTGCCAAGTCAAGTGCCGCCGCAGCCTCTGCCGGTTTGGTCATCGCCACGGCGGAATCGTAGTTGTGCGCAATGGTGTAGAATTCCACGCCTTCCGTCGCACCGAAGGCCGCCAACGATAAAAGCGGTGCGAGGATGATTTCTGCCATCTCATTCATCCCTCTTTCGACAAGGTATTCAGCAAACGAATTCAATAACGTTGACGACGGAGTGCAAAGCATCATCTTGATTTGTCGGTTCAAATCGGCTGCACCTTCGATATCACCCAGCCTAGTCGCGGCATTCGCTTCACCGAAGATCGCTTTCATCGCAATCAACGCATCGGAATCAGCTTGATTGAGCCGCGAAATGTTTTGGCCTGCGGCGTCCAAGGAGTTCCATATCGACTTGAACATTTGTCGCGCCGCCTGCACGCTGCCACTGTCTAGCTCCAATTCGGCAAGCTTCAACTTCGCCTCGATATCATCGTATTTTGTTGAAAGTTCCGTGATCGTCTTCAGCGCCAGATCCGACTGACCATGTAACTCGAAGAGTCTGGCGATATCAGTGCTGAGACGCGGGGCAACGGTCAACCGCACTCGAACAGGGTCGTTTCGCGTTAAATTTCGCGATGCATTTCGACTCTCCAACAACGCTTGGTATAGCCGATTAAAATCGTTTTTGGGATTAAACCAAACAGGCACGGTCCCACCAAGGAACTTCACCGTATCACGTACGCGCTGCGCGAATGTGCTGGCCGGGTTCAATTGGCCCATCGCGTCGATAAGTACAGCGACAGTTTCAACTTTAGCATCGAACGCCATCGAAAGAATGAACTGCGATTGACCTGACAGAGACTTGTCCTTCGGACCTACTAAAAATTCGTGGATCCAGTCGGTCCGATTGATACGCCAGAGTACACGCATGATGTCACTTCTTAACGTCGTCGCTTCTTCCTGAGCCCGCAGCGACGGATGATTGACAACGTTCTTCAATGATTGAAACGCCAAGTCGTCGCGACCGGTTGAGACCAGCAAGCGAATGGCTGCAAGCAGTCTCGCTAGTTGTGGTGTCGTATCTGGAATTTGGCCGGCGATAAAACTACGCTCCGCTGACACGGTGTCATCGATCAATTCACGCATTTGCGAATCGAGGTCCCTCCAATCCATGCCGAGGGCTTCAAATGCTTCTGTGAATCGTGAACCTTGTGCAAGCAGTTCAGCCGCGTCTTTGTTCCTCAGAGGTTTCAAAATTTTAATCGCGGCATCCATTTCACCATGGATCGCGAGCGTTTGCCAGCGAAGACGATTGACTTGGTCTTTTGCATCCGCATCTTTTTCTATACCACGCGATTCCGATAGTCGCTGGAACGCTTGCTCACGAATGGAAAGCTCGTCACATCTCGATGCGGCAACCATCGCGTACATCCAGTGTCGATACCAATCAACGGAATCTGGCGGTTGGGACCGGGCCGCCGACAGTTGTTCACGCGCCAGAATCTGCCAATCACCGCTTAGCATTCGGCACACGCGCAGTAACTCGGGGTCGCTATTTTTCTCCGCAAGTTGTGTTGCTTTCCCAAGTTCGTTGTTCGCGGCTCGTAGTATTATCGCGAGACGCTGTTTTTGAGCGGCTGTCAAACGCGCCGCGCCTGTCATCAGATCTGACGGTTGTTCGTGGCCTGCCAACAAACTCAATTGATGGAACGACCGGGACATCGTCGCATCCATCGCAAGGCGTTCTAAAAGCGATATTAATGCAGGCAACTGGTTACGTTCATCGGCAACTCTTATGTAGAACGGAAATCGGCGCCGAATCGCAGACTCCGCGCGGTCGATAATGGCAGGGCTTGTTGCACCGCCAATCACTTCGTCAATGGCGACCAACGCACCTTCGAACAAACCGGCATTGAGTAGGTTCTCAATCGCCTCTGGCCCATCGACGCTCTCGATTCGATCAGTAATCTCGCGCGGCGTGCCGGGAAGCAATCCGCGACGCCAGCGGTCTAGTACCCATTTCGCGCGCCGCGCAACTTCAACGTCAGGATCATGCACGGCATTTTCTACCCAATCTCGATAAGTCCCGTGATCTGCCCAAAGTCGCATCATTACGGCTTGACGTTGATCGAAATTGCCGCTTCGCATTTCAGCTTCGATAGCAGCAATCTTTGAGGCGCGATCAATCGATGAATCAGGTGAGTTCGCCTCCGCAAGATCGGCAGCCGGTGCATCGCTCGCACGGCCCGCGTTCATGGGAGCAAGCATCGGCACAAGGATGGCGAGGAATAGGCAAACCAAGAGTTGCCTTGAGCAACGGGTTTGTTGAACAGAATCTAAATCACTCAAGAAGAAGTCCTTACTTTCGTTTCCTACGTTTCCGGCAATTCAGAGTAGAGCAATTGTCCCAATTGTCTTCCGATCAATTGGAACAATTGCTCTACTCTAAACCCTAAATTTAACAATGCCCCGCTTCGTTGCTGGGGCAGAACGTTTTGTGTAGTGGGATTCGCCAGAATTCCCAACGTTTTAGTGTGCTGAGCAATTCGGGCGAACCCCACTACGATCAAATCC
>JAYVSE010000024.1:0-12953 GCA_043775635.1 Planctomycetaceae bacterium
AAAAATGGCTTGATGACGCCAAAGGCGACCCTTATCCCAATTTCACCAACACTGGTTATCTGGCCGACGGCTCGGCGAATGGTTTGGAAGTCGCCCGCCGCGCGCACAACTGGATGCTGGCCAAGGCGCTTAATCCCAATGGTTTTTATGTCAAGTCGCTCGACCCGAACGGCCTGAAGCCCGGTGATTTGGGCGCCAACTTCCACCAGATCCGTTTGAATTTCCGCTGGCCGCTGCTGCCGCCCGGCACGCAGCTCGGCAACGGCCGCCAGACCTACCGCGCCGTCGGCAACGCCATCACCAACGACCCGCGCGGCGGCCCGCTCTATTTCTTTCAGCCGCAATTTTTCGCCCAGTAAATGAATTTCAAATTCCAAATTTCAAATTCCGAATCCCGCCGCCCGCGCCCGGAGGGTCGCGCCCGCGTGGCGGTCGGCTCTCGGCAATTCGCAATTCGCAATTCGCAATTCGAGATTTGAGATTTGAGATTATCGCGGACTATGAAAATGACCTATGAATGGCGAATGCCCTCCATGGCCCAATACACCGAAAGCGAATAATTTTCATCAGCCCAGACCGAGGGTAGGTCACCCTCCGGTCTGTGTTTTCTTGTTCAATAACTTTGAAGGTGCTTTCTTAAAGTAAAGCCCCTAATGCGATACGCGATCCGAGCCAGCCACTTTTACCAGCTTGTTGTAAAGGCCGAGGATGAGGAATGGTGCCACCCACTGGCCAACAAAAAGCGATTGATGATCGCGCCGAGCAGTTTTCAACGCAAACGAGCAGAGAATGGCGCCTCCTGCGGCCCAAAGGAAGATGTCGGACGGGAGCTTTGCGGTTTGTTCTTCAATAGCTTTGGCAATTGGGCCCTCGGAGTGTCGTACCGCTTCTCCCGTATTGGTGTTTCTTTTCTTTTCTTCGATTCTGTTTTCTTGCATCTGAAAGACTTCCGAATTTTTAGAGGGTGTGTTAGATCGTTAAACCGCGATGCGCGGATCGAGGTCAGCCTTACTTCATCCAGCGTTCACGCCAGCTCAGATCACGCTCGTGTTGCGCCCCCATCGACAGACCGATCAACAGTCCAGCGACCAATCCAACTCCAAAAGCTGCGCTGATGGATTCAAAAGGGCGACTTGAAATGGTTTTCGCCGATGCGTCATAACCACGCTTTGTTTGCTCTGCGACGGCGCCATACCCGGCTTGTAGTGATTCGCTCGCGTCTGACACGTATTCTGAGACTTTGTCCATCATCGACTCGCATGACTCGCCACACTCATGGACGAATGCTTCAACCTGCTCGCGAGTTTGTCCTGATTTCCGCTGAACCAATCCAATCAGTTGATCGACGCTACCGTTCAACTGCGTCAATTTGTTGTCCGTGATCTGACCATACTTTTGTTTCACTGCACCGGTTAGTGACTTCCACTTCCCTGCTGTTTCTTCTTTAGTCGCCATTTTGTCCGTCTCCAGATTCCTTATGAATTTACTGGCTCCATGGCCAGTCGCCATTTCACGAAGCACATCATGCGCCAAACGCACCAAACTGTATTTTAAATAGTAGGTTGCTGCAGCGATGGTGCCTGGCACACGGTCTTTGCACAAGGTGAACGCTGCGCGGTCGGCGATCTTTCAAAACGAAAAGAGTCGCGACGGAATCCCCGCCGCGACTCTTGTCATCTCTGTGGCCTAGCCTACGTTCTACTTAGCTCGACGTTGTTGAATGCGAGTGTACGCGTCTGCGGCTGCAGGTCGCGCTTCGTCCCACGTCAGAACCGAATGACCTTGACGTTGCCATTCCTCGCGAGCGACCGTTTCACGTTCAGCGAAATCAGCAGGTGCGGTGGGATCGTACGAGCTTGCTCCCGCTCTATAAGCGGGCTCGTAATCTGCGAACTTGCGGTTCTTGTTATAATAGGGGCGTTTGGAAGATTCGCCACGCCAATATTCCAACTCGACCGTCGGATCGTAGCCTTCTGCCACCGATTTGCCTGCCAAGCCACCGGCGATACTGCCAACGACAGCGCCTACTACCGCTCCGACAGGCCCAGCAACGGCTCCAGCAACGGCACCCGTTGCAGCACCGCCGAGGGCTGCCCCAACGCCGGTGCCTACAGGATGTGCGCCGGCCTCTCCGGACAATGGGTCCTCGTTACGAAGTTCTTTCGCAGCGTCCGTACGCACTCGATTGTCAACTGCCATTTTGTGTCTCCCGTGAATTGTGAAGTCAGGGTCAAAGTGAGCCCTACCTCGACAAAAGCAATTCTCGGACCGCAACAAACCAATTCCTACATTTGAAAGGCTTTAGTAGGCGTCCTAAAGCAGTCAACTGGACCACCAAATAGTTGAGCTTCCCGCTATGCCACCGCTTCGTCGCTTAAAAGTTTTTCAATGAGTGCAAGAAGTTTGTCGAGTTCGACTGGCTTGGTGTGATAGTCGGTACAACCTGCTTCCATCGCTCGCTCACGATCTCCCTGCATTGCGTGGGCTGTTAATGCAATCACAGGAACCTTAACGCCTTGCTCGCGAATCAATCGAGTTGCGTCCCAACCATCCAACTCGGGCATGTTCATATCCATAAGAATAATGTCGGGACGGTCGCCTATCGCTTGTTCGACCCCCGTCTTTCCTCCCGCAGCGCAGGTCACGTCGAATCCGCGTTTCTGTAGCCGCCGTGAAAGTACGTCACGATTCTCTTCGTTGTCGTCAACAATCAAAATCCTAGGCATGAACAGGTTCCTCTTCGTTTGGTTTTAGCGGGTTTTCGTGAGCATTCAAAACTGGTGATGGACGTGAGATGGTGTTAACGATCCGTCGAACTTCATCGAGGAACCGATGGCTACTTAGCGAGCCCTTGGCAAGGACTCGCTCGACGCCGCCATTGAGTCGATCTCGATCCTCAGACGTTAAGTCCTTGGCCGTCAGCACGACGACATGAATTTGCTTCCAATCAAGATTTGCGTGTAACTGTTCAAGGAATTCGAACCCGTCCATTTCGGGCATCATCAGGTCTAGCAAGATCACAGTCGGAGTTTGGCGATTGACTTCGACGAGGCCTTCGACGCCGTTGGATGCTTCGGCGACGGTCCAACCTTCCAATTCCATCGTACGTTTCAATGCAAGCCGCGTCGCTTCATCGTCATCTATCACCAAGATCGTTGCATTGTCTACGCCCATGTGACGAAAAATCAGTTTCACCAATTTGTTCCGATCGACTGGCTTCACCAAGTATTCCGAAGCACCCAACATGAACCCCAGATCCCGGTCGTCCTGTACCGAATGCATGATCACTGGAATCTCACTCACATCGTCATCTGCTTTAAGCGCCGCCAACACGGACCAGCCATCAATCTTAGGCATATGAACGTCCAAAATGATCAAGTCAGGATGGAATTCCTTTGCTCGCGCAATTCCATCACAGCCATCTGCAGCAGTGATCGGACGAATACCTTCGGCAAGCAGGACACGCGTCAATGTATCGCGGACGGTCGGGTCATCATCGATAACCAATACCACGCGGGTTCCACTATCCAATGACTTTCGCGACTCAAGAGACCGAGTGATGACGGCGGGTTCATCAGTATTCTCAGACAGTTCAATCGTCCTTCGCTCCATCTTTTCCGGAACTGTTACGGTGAACGTCGTGCCCTCGCCGAGTACGCTCGTCAGGCTTACGTTACCCGACATCATTTCGGTGAATCGCTTAATAATGGCCAAACCCAACCCTGTGCCACCATACTTTCGAGTCGTCGAAGCATCTGCTTGCATGAAGGGCTGAAAGAGTTTTGAGACTTGTTCTTCGCTCATACCGATACCGGTGTCAATGACTTGGAACCGGATACATGCGTTACTAGGATCACGACTAACACGCAATTCCACCTTACCCTGCTTGGTAAACTTGCTCGCGTTGGACAATAAGTTGTATAACACTTGCCTCAATTTCGTGGCATCGCCGAACATTGTGGTGACATTAGGATCAACGAAAACCTGAACTTGATTATGATTTTTTTCAATCAGCGGCAAAGCGGTGCTGGCGACTTCATGCACCATATCCGCCACGTTGAATTTTTCTGGATAAAGTTCCATCTTGCCTGCCTCTACTTTCGACAAGTCGAGCACACCGTTGACCAATTCAAGCAAATGCTTACCTGCGCCACGAATGCGTTTTAGGTCCGGAATAAAGTCTGGAACGTTTCGGTCTTCGGCCTCTTCCGCGAGTAGTTCACTGTACATAATGACCGCATTCAGTGGTGTGCGCAGTTCGTGACTCATATTTGCTAAAAACTGACTTTTAGATTCGTTGGCGGCTTCAGCGGATTCTTTGGCAAGTTGCAGTTCCTGTCGCGAACGGTTACGCGCCGAGATATCGTTAAAAGTGACAACGGCACCATCAATGCGGTCACCGTCTTTGAGCGGAAAGGACGAGTACTCAACGGGGACTGATTTTCCGTCCAATCGCCAAAATACCTCGTTGTCAACTCTACATCCATCGCCAGTTCTGGACGCCTTGTAGATCGGACACTCCTCAACTGGAAACGGCTCTTCGTTGGACTTTTTGTGATGTACAAGTTGATGCATCTCCTTGCCCATAAAGTCTTTCGGTTGACCTCCCAATATCAACGAACCAGCGCGATTCATAAACGTACACACCCCGTCATTGTCAATTCCGTAGATACCTTCACCGGTCGACTCCAGCAATCGTTGATTGTACCTCGCCAATTCCTCTTTTTCTCGGGTGTGTCGTTGCGACTGTGTCTCGGTCGCTTGCTGCAATCTCCAATGACGTCGGAGCAGGACATAGGTTCCAGTCACTAACAGCGTCGAAACCAAAGTCGACAGGATCAATGTAAATTTGGTTTGAGCGAACTGGTTGCTGGCTCGTTCGACTCGTTCAGCAAGCAAGTCGACTTCCGTTGTCTCTAGTTCGCTTACCATATTCCTGATCGAATTCATCCGCCGGGTTACATCGACAAGCATTTGTCCAGCTTCGACTTCGTCGCGATTGGCTGTGCCGCGCGACGAAACGAAGTTGGCCATCAGTTCTAGTGTTGGTTCAATCGATGCTGACAAGTCACTCACACGTTTGTGCTGCATTGGATTGTCGAGTGTCAGCTTTCCAAGTGCAACTTGTTTCGTTCGCGCACCTTTCGACGCTGAGTCAAACTGCGCGCGGTCGTCATCGGCGTTAGATATCAATGATCCACGGCCTGCTGATTCGGCTTCACTCAGGTTCGCAATAATTCCTTCAGCGTTTGCTAAAACTTCGCGGGAGTGAGAAACCCATTGGGCAGATTCGGCAGAAGCTCGCACATTGTCGTACGTAACCCAAGCAGCGCCGAATTGTACGACTAGTGCCACCGCCAATAGAATCGGTGCCATTGAACTATTAAGCAATTCGCCGATCACCGAGCGACGAGAGGATTGTTGACTACCCGACATGAGCGCCCTCGAATACCCTATCGCTCGCAGCCGCGTTATCGATTTGTTGGTTTGCTATTTGTGGATTGCGCTCGCCGTCGCTCGCCATCATGTCGATTTGGTGTATCGTCTGAGATAGCGACGTAGTGAGGTAACTGGCACCCACTTCCCGCATCTCAACTAGCAGCTTGTCATAATCGTCTATGTTGCCAAAGTAGGCTACCACGATCTTGGAAAACTCAGAACATTTGCGAATCTCTGCGCACATGTATGCAACCTGTGGCAAGCCACCTGGTGGGATAACACTCAATACAACGGCCTCAGGAGTGGTGTCCGCAATGGTGGCAAGGGCTTTGGATGGAAGCTGTTTAGTAGACCCGATCGCCACATCGTAACGGTTGCCGATTAGTCGGGCAAGCATCGTAAGCGCAACCTCCTCAGACTCGTGGTGAACCGGATAACAATAAACTCGAAAGGCGTTAGGCGACACGTCCGTTTTGATCGCCAGCTCTGATTCCGCTTCCGACCGCTGCAGACCTCGGGCTGTGATCGAAGTTTGAGTCGCATTCCAAATAAATTTTTCTTCATCCACAGTGATCAAGTTTCGCAACCGTTCACGGCGGGTCCATGAAATCGCTGGCAACAGGACTTCGTCATAAACACGGTCGTCGCCAAACTCGTCAGCATAATGTTCAAACACTCGGTGAGCCTCGGTTGCATCTTGCGCTAACAAACGCTGGAAGTATTGCAATCGTGCATCGAGAACCGGCTGCTCGGCAAGCAGCACTTTCAACGATCGGAGGTGTGGTAAATGTTGCCCCAGGACCACTAGGCATACAGTGAGCGGCGTAGACAGTAACAAGCCGATTGGCCCCCAAATCCACGCCCAAAATAGTGCAGCGATCAAGAGGGCTATCGGTGTTAAGCCCGTAGTCTTGCCGAACAAAATCGGCTCAATTGCATTGGCAGTAATCACTTCAGTGATCGTGAAGAATACTACCAGACATAGGGGTTGCGACCATCCGCTTGACGTCGCAATGCTAATGAGCAACGGAAAAAAGACGGACGCTGGACTGCCAAGATAAGGGATAAAGCGAAAGAACATCGTTAAGAATCCCCACAGCGCCGCATAAGGTACGCCTAACAGGTAGAGCCCCGCGCCAAACCAAAGTCCGAACCCTGCATTGACGAGCAAAAGATGCAAAAGATACTTACTAACTCGATCTGCCGTATCTCGCATTAGCCTCGTCGTGCCCGTAAGCTCCGCATCGCCTATTAACGAGATCAGCCGATATCGAACGTCTTCGCGTCTGGCTAGCAAGAACATTACAAGCACGACTACCAAGGCAGCAGTCGCAAGTCGCTCGACAGCAGGCAGCAAAACTTCTAGGCTAGACGAAATGCTGTTACTTGGTGCTGCTTTGACGATGGGTGGCAATATCGCATCGTCAGTTGACGTATTTTCTGCGCCAGTCAGATGCGCCTCTGGAAATAGTTCATTGAACATTTCCGTCAATCGACCGAACGTAGAATCTTCGCTCATCCGCAGTGACGCAAGCTTGTGCTTAATTTCGACTTTATGATTGGGTAAATCCTCAGCAAGAGTCCTGATTTGAGCAGCCAAAGCCCAGCAGGCAATGCCAATCAAAGAAAACGCGATGAAGCTCGCGATCAATACGGAAAGTGTGCGACCAAGTCGCCCCTGCTCTAGCAATTCCACAAGCGGCGTTAAGACAAACGCCATCAGAACTCCGAGCGCAATTGGAATCAAAAATGGCTTGCCGAAGTACAGCAACGCCACGATCATCAGCACTGTACCAAGGCTGTAAAAGACTTTTGTTGCGGCGGGCTTTGGCCCAGTGTCAGACATAGCGTTGCGGCCTAGCAATGGATAACCGAATGCGGAAACTAAGTGGGCCAGGCTCTCAGCCTGCAATTAACCGGTGCGTGAAAAGCCTACCTCTGTTTGGTCATCGTTCACCGGCGAAGCACAAGTCCTAAAAGAACTCCGACCGCGACGCCTGTCCCGAAGACCACCGCGATGGACTCCATCGGTCGCTGCTTAACCATCGACTCGGCCTGTTGGTAATACTCATCCGCTTGATAAGCGGCTTGCTCGTATCCATCTTGAAGTCGCTCGCCGGTCTTATTTGCGACTACCCGAACAGATTCTGCGGCGTTGCTGGCTAACGCAGCTCCTCCCGCGATGATCTTGTCCAACTCCCGGCTGACGACGTTATGAGCAATCCCAGTTTTCGTCTGGATGAGGCCAACCAATTCTGCGACCGTACCCTTAAAGGCATTCATGTCTTGATCGGTAAGTTGCCCCCACTTAGCCATGATCTCGTCTTTAACTTCGTTCCAATTACCTTGCAATACCTGGGTGTTGACCATTTTGATGGCTCCTACGAATGGTTTGATGTACCGTCGACCACAGCGGTCAATGTCCACACAAGCAGCTTCAGCAGCTTCCGTGCCGAACGTCGAGAAAACCAGAGAATCGAGAGGTTAGTCATGCTGTTGGTGTGCGTTGGTTGAAAACCGAGCAACGTAGACGCCTGCCAAGCTGGCTGGCTGGAAAACGATCATCTCAGCAAACCGATATGCGGCCGGAGTGGGTCCAACGGGTCGAGCAACTCACCGAGGCCCGTAAATAACGGGCAAAGAAACCGTCAAGGAGCGGGTTAAAAAATTGAGGGGTTAAAAAATTGACCGGCGGTTTTTCATTGCTGCCAATCGCCGATCGCCAAATTTTTTAACCAACAAATTTTAAACCCATTCTCAAAGATGCCCGTTTGGTTTTCAGGCAACCCACGCGTGCACTATGAGGCCAGTGGTCGTGCGTGAATTCCCGATTTGGCGCGGTACTTGCGCCGCGATTGCGATCATTGATCGAATGAATAATAAGCCTAATTGAAACCAATCGAAGCAGATAAAACTTATATTCGAAGTCATTGTTTGTTCACTGCAGCCGCCGAACCCGTGAGGTCAATTCTTGCATTGCCACAGCGAATACCTGACGATGCCCGATGGCGTTCGCATTGCAGTCGACGTGTGGCTAGGCGGAAACCGTTGCGACCGTCGGCCAACCATCCTACGCCAGACTCGATACTTTCGGTCCATCCGCCTGAGGTTTCCATTTTCGCTAGCGGTCGCGAATCGACCGATTGATCCATCTGGCTTGTACTCACGTCAGCGACGCTGTTTTTTGAAGGCGGGATATGCCTGGGTCGATGTCGATGTGCGTGGCTCGGGTGCATCAACGGGTACGGTAATCAGTCCCTGGTCACGCCCCGAAATTGCCGACGCTTACCGGATCGTCGATTGGATCGTAGCGCAACCGTGGTCGGATGGCAATGTCGGCGCAATGGGAATTTCTTATGATGGAACGGCTGCTGAGATGCTCCTCAGTCGGTCACATCCCGCAGTGAAAGCGGTCGCGCCACGATTCAGTTGTTATAACACGTTTAATGACATTGCATTTCCCGGTGGCATCCCAAATACGGGTTTTTCAATAATGTGGAGCAAGCTCAATGCCGCCTTGGATGCGAACCGATTGCAGGATGTCGCACCACGCTGGTTGGCACCGCTGACGCGTGCTCTGACGAGCGGAGTTTCGACGGTGCCGGGCAGCGAGCCCTTACGTGAACAGGCAGTCCGCGAACATCAACACAACTTTGACGTGCGCCAACAATCCGAGCAGATTATCTTCGCCGACGACGATCCAGACGCCGATCGGCGCGAGCCAGAAGATGTATTCGACGAAGACGGAATTCGCCTGCGCGGCTCTCGCTTAATCAGCCCGTCGTCCTATCGCGTTGCCGTCATGGCTGGCAACGCAGCGATATTTAGCGTCAGTGGTTGGTGGGACGGTGCTTATGCGCGGGCCGCCGCGCAGCGATTTCATGCAACACCAACCATAGGAAGCCGATTACTCCTTGGCCCGTGGACACATGACGGTGGTTGGCACATGGAACATTCGGACCGCGCCATCAAGAGCGGCTTCGATCACGACGTGCGACTCTTGCATTTCTTCAACGAACATTTGCGTGGCGAAACTTCCGGTCTATCCGGCGAACCGCCCGTTCGGTACTTCACGATGATCGAATCGAAATGGAAGTCGGCGGAAACTTGGCCGCCCGACGGAGTTTGCAACCGAACATTCTATTTGACTGCGGACCGGCAACTGAGGGATCAACCAGCCGTACAGCAGCAGTTGTTGACGTATCAACAGCAGCCCGTTGGCACCGGCGCATGGAACCGCTGGTCGACGCAGGCGGAATTGTGTGGAAAAGTTGTCTATCGTGACCGTCGTAAACTGTCGAACCGAATGCTGACGTTTCGAACCCATTCACTCGATCGCGACTGCGAAGTGACGGGGCACGGAGTCGTCACACTGCATGTCGCGTGTACCGATCACGATCCCATCGTTCTGGTCTATTTGGAAGATGTCGATCCAAGCGGGAAGGTTCTGATGGTCACCGAAGGCGGTCTGCGGGCACGCCATCGTCGAACCCTCGATGACACGACCATCACCAGTCGGATCGGTCTGCGGCAACTCGGCATCCCCGCGCGGTCGTTCATGCGGATCGACGATGCACCGCTTCAACCGGTGGATCAAGCTTCCGATGTGGTCCCGTCGCAATTGGCTGAGTTGCGATTTGACCTGCTTCCGACATCGTATGTTTTCCGATCCGGTCATCAGCTACAAATCTCGATCGCCACGACAGACGTCGATCAGTTTCCGAACGCTCGTTCCCACACCTTGTGGCTTGCCGTTGGGCAACCGCTGGCGAGTCAAGTTCAATTACCGATCATTGCTTAGCCGCCGGCTTCTCCATCACCCAGCGAACGAGTTTACCCACACCGTCGTCAAAGTAACGATAGGCCGAGGGGAAGAATAGTACGTAACGATTGTACGTTTCAACTCCGACCAGCTCGATAGCTTCGTCGCGATTGGCAACCAGCTTGTCGAACCAAGCTCGGAGTGTCGGTCGATAGTCGTGAATCGTTCGCTGGGTGATGCGAAATCCGGCCGCTTCATTCCAGCGGACGTGATCGGCATAGGCCGCGTTGAGCGAACCGGGGAAAAAAATCTGCCCGACGATCGCCGTTGCTGGCAGTCGACTTTCGTTGCGACAAAAGAAATGTTGCACCAATCGCCCGCCCGGCTTGAGTGCTCCGTAGAGTTTCTGCATCAAGGGATAGATGTCGTTCGGTCGAACGTGTTCCCAAGCACCGATCGAATAGATCTTGTCATAAGACTCGTGAGGGTACTCGCAGTGTACGAAGTCGCGAAACTCGTCATTAAACCCGTTGTGCGATTTGTTGTGCGCAATCTGTTCTTGCGATAGCGTGAAGCCGTGCAGGTTCTCCTTGTCGCCCGTTTCTTCGAAGATACGTTTCAGCATCGCGCCCCAACCGCATCCCAGTTCAAGTATTTTCTCGCCTGGACGGGGTTCAATCAATGAAATCAAATGGTTAGCCTTAATCGTTTGAGCTTCCTCGATCGTTTCGTTGCCGGTGGGGAAGTCGGCACAGGTATAAAACATGTACTTGTCGTCGAGAAACAGCTTGTAGAAGTCGTTCGAGACGTCGTAGTGCGCCGCAATGCCCTCGACGTGTGCTTGACGCATCTTCGATGCGATTAACCATGACCGCATAAACGTGGGGGGATAGTTTTGACGAAGCCAATCGAAAACCGGCGGAATCTTTCCGGTCACTTCGTTCCAGGCGGCTTCGGCATTGAGCGGCTCGGGCGACCTGATCTTGAATCGCAACCAACCATATGCCGGACCAAAAACCGCCGCTTCGAGTGGAAAGGTTGCGTAGCGAGAAAGTGCATTCGTCATCAGAGGCTTAACCGGCGTCAAGGATTCAGTGCAGTGGAAAAAAAAGACCGGTCGACCAGTTTGGCACCGGCACCACATCGATTGCTGGTTGCAGCAATCTCGCGTTGAGGAGGTTAACGGGTCATCACCTCCAGGTCAATCAAGTACGAATTGTTCGCCGCTCGTCCACCTTGAGCGATAGCTCGACACGCTGGATGCTCTGGTCGTACTTTCATATGAGTTTAACGACTTTCGAAGTCTCTTTTGCGACGGAATGGTGCCGCTTGGGCACGGAATTCGCTAGCTCGTCGTATAGTCAGACCCATTCTAATCGGCCAGCGGCAAGTAAGAGCGGCAAGGCGATAGCCGCGGGTAAATCACGGCGGAACCGGCGGCTAGCGCGTTGCCGCTCACGATTGCAAAAAACACGGTAAATAACAATTTTTTATCCGCTAGTTGGCGATGTCCAACTAAATGTGGTCGCGACGAGGTAATGCAAGTAGGGCGCGGGCAATGAAAGAATTTCCGACGTACTCCCATGAGCTTTTGTGCCAGTTCATGAAAGCAGCAATCTCGGCAACGATTGTCGGCGTCGCGGAAGGCGAGAATCCTTTTGGTGCCGGTATTTTTTCTCTGGATGGAACTGCGATTTCAGTCGCTTGCAACCGATCTGTCTCGCAACACAATCCCCTTGCCCATGCCGAGACACTGGCCATCACAGCGGCTTGCCAGAAGATCGGGACACACGATCTGCATGATTATTTGCTGGTAGCGACGGCGGAGCCTTGTCCGATGTGTTTGTGCGCAGCCGCCACTGCAAACGTTAAGCACATTGTATTTGGTGCCAGTCAAAGTGTGGTTGATCGAACTGGATATCGATCGCTAGGCGTCACAGCGAGACAATTGAATAAGCTACTAAATCCAACGACGACGCTGTACGTGCCGTTTTTGGAAAGTGATTGTGTGGCGCTGTTATTAAATCATCCCAACAAAAACTCGCCGCACTATCGCTAATGCTTCGTAATCAACGGTCAGCTCAATGAGTCCATCAACCAAACAAATTCAACAACCGTGGTGGACAGCATTCCAATCTGCGTTGATTGTTGATGACTCACGTTGGTCGCGCATGATGATCCAACAAACGATCAGAAGCTTTGGACTGCAAACTTCGTTGGCGGTCGATGGGAACGATGCTTTCAAACAAATCCAGTCTCTACCCCCAAGCGTTATCATCACTGATATAGAAATGCCTAATTGCTCGGGAATTGACCTCTTGGCCCGCGTTCGAGTCAGTGTAAGGCCAGACATCCAGAATATCCCGTTTGTCGTTGTCAGCAGCTTGATCGATGCTGCCACTGCGGCGCGGGTTCATCGGCATCGCAACGCCTACCTCTTGTCGAAACCACTGTCGTTAAGACTATTGCATTTAACGCTCCAACTTGAAGCGACCAGCCTCCACGTGCAGGTGCAAAACAGATGCTGAAACTGATCAGTTGCAAGTGGACGTTGAAATAAATTTACGAAAAAAGCCACGACTGAGGGTCGCGGCTGACGGATTTTACGACTGCTACTATTCCTTAGTTCGAAGTGGGCGCAGTCCCAGAATGTGGACTCAAAAACGCCGTAATTTGCGGTGTCATGTTGCCAAGGTAGGAGGACTTTCATTTTTGACACTCATGTTTTGAGGTTCCCATTGCCAGCTATCGT
>JAYVSE010000025.1:0-4777 GCA_043775635.1 Planctomycetaceae bacterium
CGAGTGGTCACCGACAACTGTAGGCACTCCGCAAGGCGCGGTGATTTCACCGTTATATGCGAACGTGTTCTTGCATTATGTCTTCGACCTCTGGATCAATGAATGGCGGAAACGCGAGGCTCAAGGCGAAGTCACCGTGATTCGCTACGCCGACGACTTTGTGATCGGATTCCGCGAGGAATCCGACGCCCGACGATGCTTAGCAGCTTTGAAGTAACGGTTTGCCAAGTTTGGCTTGGAACTGCATCCCGACAAGACGCGGCTGATCGAATTCGGACGGTACGCAGAGGAACGTCGTGCGAAGCGCGGTGATAGCCCGCCGGAGACCTTCGACTTTCTGGGTTTTACGCACATCAGCGGCAAGACCCGGCGAGGCGACTTCACGATCCACCGCAGAACGTCGCGGAAGAAATTCCAGACCAAGTTGGCTGCGTTGCGAGTGCAATTGCTACGTCGTCGACATGCTGATCTCGCTGAGACCGGCAGTTGGCTACTGAGCGTTTATCGTGGCTGGTGTCAGTATTATGCTGTGCCTGGCAACTATGAACGTTTGCGGCAATTCAAGGACGCTCTGCAACAGATGTGGCTCAACGTACTGCGAAGGCGCAGTCAACGAGGCCGACGTCTGACGTGGGCGAAATTCTCAAAGCTCAGTCGACAATGGTTACCGACTCCGAAGTTCCTTCATCCTTATCCGAATGTGCGGTTTGCCAGTCAGCATCCAAGGTAAGAGCCGTATGCGGTAGTTCCGCACGTACGGAACTGTGCGGGGGGCGGTCAGCAATGACCGTCCCTACCGCGATAGCCGCTGGTCGCTCTTTACCGGAAAGTGGGTGGCACTTTTCGCACTTTCAATCGGTCGGCACGCCCCCAGCGGTCGCGACATCCATAAAGCTGAGTTGCTCCGTATTGCCATGCCGAACTGGGTTTTCGAATGAAGCGAATCTCTTCCACGGCTCTGGCGTTGGTTCATGAGGATGATGAGGAGTGTTAAAGGCAAGATAGAGAAACCAAGGCTCCTGCTTGTGCCGCGTCACAAACGAGGCAGCCTCGTGTCCACATACCAGAATCGTCAGCAATACGGTCAATGATTCTTGTCGTCAGCTTCGGCTTAGAAATCACTCAACATTAACATTTCTTGCGGTCGCACTTGTCGCTAGCCACGCAAGATCCTAAACGCGAACTTGCGGATCAGAAAAAATGATAGCCAGCGCTGTTGGCGTCGACTGTTTTGCGTGCGCCCTTTTTTTGTCTTACACCTATTACACGGTGCCGGCCAGTGAGTCGCCGATGAACCTGATGCTGATGATGCTGATTGATTAGCAGCATCTGGAACATCCGCACATTGGACGCGAGAGCATGACGCAATGGCTCAACCTGCAAGGTCACGACGTGAACATTAAACGGGTTCGCCGATTGATGGACCTGATGGATTTAGTCGCGATTTACCCACGTCCGAGAACAACGCTGCGCAATCCTGATCACGCCGTGTACCCGTATCTTTTGCGCGGAGTGACGATCGAGCGGGTCAATCAAGTTTGGAGTACCGATATCACTTACATTCCGATGGAGCGAGTGTTCATGTATCTAACGGCGGTCATCGACTGGTATAGCCGTCACGTCCTTTCGTGTGATTTTGGCCGAGTGATTGTATGCGTTGCTACATACTCTCCGGTACAACAAGAATTATTTATAGATCTGAAAGTCCTATGTTAGAATAAAGTTCTCGCAACTCGGTCACGTCATTTTGGAACCAACGAGTGAGCCAGTTTGAATACTCTGTTGCAGCTTTTTCCGTAGTCAGGCCGTAAATTCTTGTTTGCAAGATCAAATGGCTAGCGTAGATTCCCGACAAGACTGCTTTGAGAACTCCGTGTGATGATGCAGGGTCAAGCACGGCTGCCGCATCACCGCAAAGAAAATAGCCTTTGCCTGCAGGACTCGCTACACATCTCCAAGTTACATCCGCACCGCATGTGTGTCCGATTGTTTTAAGCGTCTGAAGCTCGATTGGAGGTTCCGATGAAAGTTGCTGGTCATCGAGAACCGTTGCGTAACTTAGGTTAAGTCGAGTCCACTGGTATCGTTGGTCTTGAACGCGAGCGATCCACGTCCAGCCAAACTCGCTCAACATAAATATGGGCGCATGGTGACCCTCCGCAAACTCTCCTTCCACGTAACCGTAGCGTGCGATCAGTCGAGGCGAAGCTTTCTCAATTGGAAGCGATAGTTGGTGAGCTAACCACTGACTGTTTCCGGTTGAGTCGATTGTAAAGTAAGCTCGAATCGAGCCACGGTCACATTCCACGCCTACGACTCTACCCTCTTGGCAAACTACCTTTTGAACCGCACAGGGTTGCCAGACTTTTACGCCTAACTCAAGTGCACGCTCCAATAGCATTTGATCGAAGTCAGCTCGCCACGCTTGAAATCCCAACCACGGACCGTTTGCATCGGAGCCGAACGCGTTAAACGCTACGCGTCCTTTGTGCTGAAATTGAATCCCGGAATGCCTAATAAAGCCTGCTCTTTCGACGCGTTCCCAGACACCTAGCTGCATGAGCAACGGCTCAATTCCTGGATGCAACGATTCCCCTGGACGGTGCCGAGGAAATATGCTGCGTTCAATCAATACGACCCGCAAGCCTCCTAATGCGATTCGGATCGCGGCGGATGTGCCCGCAGGTCCGCCGCCGATCACCAGCACATCACAATCAGACACTGAATTTTCCTTTGTGCCAAGTCGCGGTCGACCGTTCACGAATCGCAACTTCGCGTCGAACTACATCGACGAACAGAAAGTACCGCTTGTTCATTTTGAGTCGAACTTTGAAAATATCTCCTGGAACGGGCACAGCAGTAACACTCGGGAACAGCTCAATGCGAAAAATATCGCCGGACAACAGCAGTCCGGATTGTGCTTTTGCAGTTTGGAATTCGATGTCGGACGGATCGGCTTTTTTGAACGAGAGCATCTTCCATCGACTTCGCTCACTCCTGAGGGTGCTAGGTGTGATTATTGTTCCAGTGCGTTCAAAGCCCATCGCCAAGTACGCAAACGATGCGGCCAATACACGTTGTTGATATTCGCGGGCTGTGATTCGACCGGTCAGTGCGGAACTGAACCGTTTTTGAATCGCATTTTGCGCATAATCAACGCGTCGCGAATTCGGGTATTCCGCAAACTCTTGTGCACCTACAAGTACGACTTTGGGGCCACTCACTCCATCCCAAGGAAGTCCGCCAATCTGTCCAATTTCTTGGTCGGTCAGCGGGCTTACTGTTCCTTCTTGCCCCCCCACAGGTGGATCCATTTCTCGCGTCGCGTCTGGAGCGACGGCGGGCCAGAAAGTACTTAGGGCCGCGCAAAGTTTTGCGTCTTCGGGAAATGGACTACCGAGTCCATAGGCTGCCGCATGCCATATTTTGTTTGACCCAGACTTGATAAAGTCTCGCGATACGTCCCATCCGGGTGCGAATACACCGGCTGCGTCGTCTGAGAGATGCGAGTGGCGATCTGCGACCGATGACTTGGGCAGCGTTGCAGATACTGAGTGTCCTGGCATAGAGACCAAGGCTGACATGGTAAAGAGCGTCGCATCATCCTTAATCTCAGCAGCCGGGATTGACGGCTGCGTCTTGGACACAAACGGCTGATTGGGAAGCTGAAGATTTGGTGCCAGACGCTGGTCCGCAAGTGAATCTGGCGTTACAAACCAAATCAGGTCGCGAATCGATGCGGGTGCTTCATTTGCAGCCCATTCCGTCAACTCGCGCTGATCGCAACTCGGAAAGAAATCGGGGGCCGTCACCAATGAATAGGCGGCAATCGGTTTGACATCGATCAGTGCTTCTCCATTCCACTGCGGCACCGTGACATTCGCCCGTACCCAACCATCACCTGCGAAATCGACGTAATGCAACGCATTGTAATCCTCTTGAAATTGAGCATTCAACGCAGCATCGTCCAATTGATTTAGATCGCTTTTGTTTTGGCCGATGACTTTTGTCCGAATGTGAACATATTCCGGTGAGCCACGAAGTCCTTCGTTTGACGGAAGTTTCAACGAATCGAATTCTTTGTTTGCTTCTTTCTTAACAGTAAATGTTGCTAGTTTTCCATTTGGAAGTCGGGCCTCTTCGATGAGCGCCGCGTGTGGCTCTGGAATCAAGACTCCTTTACCGTGTACAGCCGAGGTTGATATTGTTGCAATGCCTAATTCAATTCGATACGGAGGTTTCGCAAGTGGCATTGGAGTCGTTCCAAGCGCCTTATGGACTCGAAGAATCTTGTCATTGACATGAGCTGCTTCAAACTCCGCTGAAATGGATGCTCCTTGGACGCACTCAGTTCCTGCAAATAATTTGTGGATCGGAATGAAAAATTGGCGTTGATTGTCTGGAATCCAGTTTGGTGGATCATTGCCGTCTGTCGTATCTCGAAACCGCATTGGACGGAATTGTCCTGAGTTCCCCTTCAAAGCAACCGCTAGGAATGCGCCAAAGCGAGACGGTGAGACACGGATTCCCAATGGATCAGTTGCATCAACTGGTAGGAATCCTCGTAGGTCCGGAAAATAACTTGCAGGAGATGTCCCAACGCGCGCCACGCCCGTTCTGGAAAATACCATATCAGCATGGAAACCGTGTGGAGTTTGCGATGCCGGACGATACTCGTAGGGCGCAGTCCCAGAATGTGGACTCAAAAACGCCGTAATTTGCGGTGTCATGTTGCCAAGGTAGGAGGACTTTCATTTTTGACACTCATGTTTTGAGG
>JAYVSE010000026.1:0-34530 GCA_043775635.1 Planctomycetaceae bacterium
GCGATGCGTATAACGATTGATTAACGCTCCACGCGGACAAGCCGCATGGTAGCGAGGCTCACTCCGCCAGCATCTTCTGGTTGTGATTATAGCCCGACGGGGATAAACCCCGTCGTAGCATCTGGTCGGAACAATATTGAATCAAAATTTCGCTATTAAATTCCGTGTCAATACCAAATTTTTAACACCCCAGGTCAGTCCTAGCCCGCGAAAATTGCAAATTGCAAAATAATAAAGCACTAGGTCATATTCAATGACGAATTTGCAATGTTCATTTTGCAATTTGCAATTTGCAATCCGCCCCTCGGTTAGCTAAAGCCAGAACAACCAACACTGCTGGGGACGAAAGTTGTCGCCACAATTTCGCGAGCCCATTCAGCGGTTTAAGTGGATCGAACAAGCATCTTGGCTGCAGTCTTTACTACGGCCGCTGATTTTGTAACGGCGTTTTGCGATCTGATGATAGCCCCAACGCCACAGCCCAGCCGTACCAGGAAGATGCAGAATCGGCATCACGGGCCACAGCAGTGGCAGCCGTCGTGACAACAAACGCACCGCATCAGAACCACCGTAGGGACGTCCCTGCTGGTCGATCACATACATCTGTTCCATCAACTGTTCATAAGACAAATTCGGGTATCTCTGAGCAACTCGGGGATCGTGCAGTGACAAATAACTCAGTCGGTTCCCAAAAAAATCGACAAACCGTAACCGCGCGACTTGAGCCTTG
This sequence comes from Planctomycetaceae bacterium, assembly GCA_043775635.1. Taxonomy (GTDB): domain Bacteria; phylum Planctomycetota; class Planctomycetia; order Pirellulales; family Pirellulaceae; genus UBA6163. Next base: position 731 of record JAYVSE010000026.1, read on the forward strand.
CAAAAATTGCATTCTCCGTCGTAGATCACTACGTCCGTATTGGGGAACGTATCTGGATCAGGTAAATCGCTTGGCACATTTGCATCCAATTGGGGTTTGGCGGCGATCGTCTGGGTTAATTCGGAGGCCATTGGTGCCATCACAATCCGTTTTACGTGCTGAACTCTGAACGCATTTTTTGTCCGCTGATTAGCTGAAGCGATACTAAAGCGATGCCAAAACATTGCTTATATTATACAATCAAGTCATTGCGTGCTTCGCTGTGCTGTCAGGTTTCGGGTAAAATAAATCGCGGCAGCCTTAGCTAACCGCCCGGTCGCAGACAAAATCACATTCGGTTTCCACTATTCGCATCGTCAATGAGGGTTGCAAAATTATGAACCAGATCCAGACGAAGGTTCGCAGAGCCCAACGGCGTTTATTCGTTGCCAGTTTTGCTAGGCTGCTTTGTTGGTGTCTATCGGTCGGCTGGGTCATCGCTGGCTTGGCAATCGCGGCGCAGTCCGTTTGGGTGCTTCCGTGGGACTCACAAGATTGGATCCTTGCCTGGATTGCGTCAAGCTCGTTCTTAGCAATCGCGGTTGCGTTCTTTTGGGCCTGGTGGACACGTCCAACACTGGTCGCGGTCGCGACCGAAGTTGACCAGCGGTTTCAAATGAAACAGCGGCTTGGCAGTGTGCTGGCGATGCAAGACGTTGACCGGGAAACGCCGATGGGTAAAGCACTCGTTGAAGACACGGCAGCGCGGGCGGAAACGCTCCAGATCAGCGAAAGATTTTCGCTCGCTCCGTCAAGGCTTGCTTGGCTACCTCTGTTGCCCGCTGCGCTCGTCGCCCTCGCGATGTTTTTCGGACCAGCGATCGCAACGAGTGTTTCGGCTAAGCCATCCGCAGAAATGATCGCCCAGGTTGAGCAAATCAAAAAGTCAACGGAAGCGCTCAAGAAAAAGATTCTCGAACAACGCAAGAAAGCCGAGGCAGCAGGCTTAAAAGATGCTGCTGAAATGTTTTCGAAAATCGAGGCAGACATTGAAAAAATGTCGAGGCGCGAGACGATCAATCCCAAAGAAGCGATGATTGCCGTCAATGATCTTAAAAAGCAGCTTGAAGATCGGCGTAAAGAACTTGGTTCGCCCGATTCGATGCGCCAAGCCTTATCTAAAATGAGCGAAAATGAAAAAGGTCCGGTCGATAGTATCGTCAAAGCGTTGAAGGAAGGTGAATTTTCTGACGCCAAAGAACAGGCCAAGAAGTTAGCAGAAAAAATTCGCAACGATTCGCTGACCCCAGCGGAAAAGCAGGCGTTGCAGAAGCAAGTGGAAGCCGTCCGCGATCAATTGAAACAAACGGCGGAAAAACACGAAGCAGAAAAGCAGCAGCTTCAGCAACAGATCGAAGAGGCGAAGCGCGAAGGCCGCTCCGAAGACGCTGCCAAAATGCAAACAAAGCTCAACGGACTGCAAGCCAAAGATGGCCAAATGCAAAGCATGGAAAAGTTAGCCGAGTCGTTGAATGCGGCTGCCGAAGCAATGGCTCAAGGCGATTCGAAGCAGGCTGCGGAAGCGATGCAAGGCATGGCGGACCAGCTTGGCGATATGCAGGACGACATGGAGCAGTTGCAGGATATCGAAGAAACGCTCGATACATTGTCACAGAGCAAGGAACAAATGCGATGCAAGAATTGTGGTGGCCAAGGGTGTAAAGACTGCCAGGGCAACGGTCAGGAAGGGAAGGACGGGCATGACGGGCAAGGTGGCCAAAAGTCCGATCGCGGTGGCAGAGGTGGGACAAAATATGGGTTGGGAAAAGGTTCTGGGATAAGCGGTCCTGAGGAACAAGACCCCGATACCAAAAGTTACGAATCTCAAGTACGAGGTGAACCAAAACATGGTCGTGGCGTGAATGCCGGTTTTGCGGATGGCCCTAACCGCAAAGGAGTTTCGCGCGAAGATATCAAGCAAGCCGTGTTGGGCGCGATCAGCGAAGAAAGCGACCCCACCGAGAGCCAAACGCTGCCACAAGCCGAGCGTGAACATGCCCGAGAGTATTTCGATAAACTACGAAGTGGTAAATGAGAGTCTGCGCAACATAGGGCAGTTTCTGATTTTTCAGCAACCGTCTATTTGTCGCACATTACGCAATGATAAGGGTGCTATTCAATGAGAAGTGAATCGTGTTTTTCTATGATCCTTGCCATATTCACGGCATGTTTATTGGTGGTTGCACCGGAGGTACTTGCGGACGAACCGTGGGTCGCCGATCCGGCTTTGGTAGCCAGTTCTGCTGTCAAAAATAAAGACTTTAACTACGAAGAAAGTCGTGTTCCCGAGTACACGCTTCCCGACTCGTTGCGCTGCGAGAGCGGCACGCTGGTGGTAGACGCTGGCGGGTGGCCAAGTCGTCGTGAAGAAACGATGAAGCTGTTTCGCTCGTATGTTTATGGCAGTCGACCAACAACGGACTACCGCGTTACGTTTGAGGTCACGGCTGAGAAACAAGGTTTGTTCGACCTGAACGCGACGGGGCGCGCGGTTACGGTGACAATCGCAAGCGGTGCGGAGAAGTTTTCATTTCCAATGCTTGTCTTTTTGCCAGCGGTCAAGAACAGCAATCGTGGCTCTGGGATCGCAACTTGCCCGGCCGTCATTCAGATTAACAATCAGGAGTTTCCTTCGCTGGACGTTGCGATCACGGAAAAAAACGGATTCTGGCCTGTGCAAGATTTGCTGAATCGCGGTTACGTCGCTTGCGCGGTTTCCACGTCAGCCATCGACCCCGATCGCGCTGACGGATTCAATGACGGCTTGCGAGGATTCTTCGCGCGGGCTGCGGGAGATGTCACAAAGATTTCTGGCGACGACGCATGGAAATCGCTGTCGGCTTGGGGTTGGGGTGCCAGTCGTGCTCTCGATTACTTGCTGACGTTAGACCAAGTCGACAAGACGAAGATTGCGTTAATCGGCCATTCCCGCGGGGGCAAGTCGGCATTATGGGCGGCCGCGGAGGATACTCGATTTGCCATCGTTTGCAGTAACAATTCCGGTTGCGGAGGCGCTGCTTTATCGCGGCGCGCTTATGGCGAAACCGTTGCTCGTATTACCAAGAGCTTTCCGCATTGGTTCTGCGACCGATTTAGTTCTTATGCTGGCAGAGAATCGGAACTGCCAATCGATCAGCATCAATTGATCGCATTGATCGCACCACGCCCGGTCTATGTGACCAGCGCTGCGGACGACCTTTGGGCCGATCCTCGTGGCGAGTATTTATCGTTGGTCGAAGCCGCGCCCGTCTATAAACTTTTTGGGCCCGAAGCGATTCAAAGCAGCGAGATGCCTGCCATCGCACAGCCTCGCATTGAGGGCAAAATGGGCTATCACATTCGCAGCGGTCCACACGGATTGACGGAATATGACTGGGAAAAATATCTTGACTTTTGTGACAAACAATGGCGCCGGATGGATCGATGACTGCAATGAAGCTAGTTCACCATGGTGCCCATGATGGGGTCACAGGATCATGTCACCAATATTGGATCGCACCGGAAAGTAGTGTGCTGGTCGATTGTGGCACTTTCCAGGGGCATGACGCACAGCGTCACCCGAATCCAGAAATCAATTTTTCGTTGAAAGGGATCGAAGCCCTACTTTTGACTCACGTGCATATCGACCATGTCGGTCGTGTGCCGTATCTGCTCGAAGCCGGGTTCAGAGGCCCGATCTATTGCAGCGCTCCGACCGCAAAGCTGTTGCCTCTGGTGATGGAAGATGCACTTCGCATCGGATTTACGAAGAACAAGCGGGCGATCAATTTCTTCTTGAAGAACATCGGTGCGATGCTTCGACCGTTGCCCTACGGTCAATGGCAAGTGATCCACAGCGACGCGCGAATCAGACTCAGCCCGGCTGGCCATGTGCTGGGGTCCACTTATTTTGAAGTTGAAACATCGGACGGAAAGGTCGCCGTTTTTTCGGGAGATTTGGGGCCCAAAGAATCACCCTTATTGAATCCACCCAAGAGTCCGCCAAAAGCAGACCTTTTGGTCATGGAGAGCACCTATGGCGATAAACTGCACGCGCCACTGATCAATCGCCAACGCGAGCTTGAGTCAATCCTTTGCAAGACGCTTGACAATGGTGGTGTGACGATTATTCCCGCATTCAGCCTCGGACGCACTCAGGACCTGCTCCTTGAGATGAACAATATCTTTGAGCGATTGGATCAATACAGTCTGTGTGCGCATTTGGCGGATGCTCGGGTCATCGTTGATTCGCCTTTGGCATCTCGCTTCACGGAAATTTACAACAGTCTAAAAGATTTCTGGGGGGACGAAGCGCGACGAGTGCTGACGATTGATAATCAACCTTTGGTTTTTCGAAGTCTCCAGACGGTTGCAAACCATCAGGAGCATTCAGAGATAATCGAGCAACTCCGAATCAGCCATTCACCGGCGATTGTGATCGCGGGAAGTGGAATGTGTACAGGCGGTCGTGTCGTCGATTATTTGAAGCAGTTCCTTGGACGCCCGGATACCGATATCGTGTTTGTCGGCTACCAAGCATCGGGTACCCCCGGCCATTACATCCAGAAAGTAGGGCAATGGGTGCGACTAGACGGCAAGCGTTTCGAAATCAATGCAACAACGCACACGATCAGCGGGTATTCCGCACACGGTGACCAAGCGGATCTGATTCGCTTTGTGGAAGGCTTTGAAGAACGTCCCAAACGGATTCGCTTGGTACACGGTGAATATCAAGCGAAGAAGATTCTTAACGAAGAGTTGACGAAGCGGGGCTACGTGGTTGACTAGGCCTAAACTCAAACGAAACAACGAAGTTGAGATGCCAGGATTCAAGGCAGAAGTGATCGCCATCGGCGATGAGATGACCAGCGGCGCTCGCTTGGATACCAATACCCAGTGGCTTTGCCAGCGTCTAAGTGAGTTGGGCGTCCTGGTTAGGTTCAACTCAATGGTAGGCGATGATCTTCAGGATAACGTGCAGGTATTTCGTGCCGCCATTGATCGTGTTGATTTTGTCATCACGACGGGCGGACTAGGACCGACAGCGGATGATTTGACACGTGACGTGTTGGCTGATGTTGCGAACAAACCGCTCAGGCTGCATGAACCATCTCTCCGGCACATCGAATCGTTATTCGCTAATCGCGCGCGGGACATGCCTCCGCGCAATCGTGTTCAAGCAATGTTCCCGGAGGGAGCAATCGATATTTTTAATCCCCAGGGCACTGCGCCAGGGATTGATTTAATGATCTCGCGTTCCGATGGAAACGTTTGCCGAGTGTTCGCATTACCGGGCGTTCCCGCAGAAATGAAAGAGATGTTCGTCGATACGGTGACTCCGCGTATTCGCGACGCGATCGGCAGTCAACAAGAATTGATTCGAACCGCTGTTATCAAATGTTTCGGACTCGGCGAAAGCGATCTGGAGGCGAGGCTTGGTAATATGATCTCGCGACAATCGTCGCCGCGCGTCGGTATCACCGTCAGCGCGGCTACGATTTCACTGCGAGTCACCGTTATCGGGGAATCAGAGGAGCAATGCGAAACGGCGATTGAGAGGATGCGACGCGAAATCCATGAAAAGGCTGGCGAGTTTGTTTTTGGCGAAGGTGAAGAATTTGAACTCCAAGACGCTGTTGCCGAAGTACTTACAAATCGACATGAGCGGCTGGCCACGCTTGAGTTCGGCCATGCCGCACCGATTGCCAACTGGCTAGCCGACGTTGTGCACCGCAACGTATACGTCGGTGGTCGTTTCCAGGACGAATCTGATTTCGACGATGCATCGCTGATGCGGTTGAGAACAGAGTTCGATGCCGATTGGCTGGTCGTCGTTGACCGTTATCCGTCGTTGCGCAAGGCTGGCGACTCTCTAGCGGACGTGAAGATTTCAATTGTTGGAAAAACAACTGAGAACTCAATCGCTAAATCGTATCGAATTGGCGGACATCCAAGTATCATTTATCATCGGATCGGCAAAACCGCGCTTTCCCTTTTACACAAACACCTTCTTGCGCAATCACACCAACCAGCAACGCACCCATGACGGATTTTATTAAAAAGCATCTTGTTGACGCGAGTAAGAAAGTCAATCTTGGTTCGATCGGGACCGATGAGTCGGCTCCATTCAAAAACAAAGATGATGCGAAGGCATTTACAACTGAGGCCATTAACCGGATTCGCGAACTGCAATATCGATTGTTCGTCGAAGACAAACAGTCGTTGCTCATTGTCCTTCAAGCTCCCGACGCGGCTGGTAAAGACGGATTGATTCGCAAAGTACTCGGGCGAATGAACCCACAAGGTTGCCGGACCTTTTCGTTTAAGGCACCTTTGGCCTCGGAACTAGCGCAAGATTTTCTTTATCGCGTCCATCCGTGCGCACCGGCAACAGGGCAGGTTAGCATTTTCAATCGGTCGCATTACGAAGACGTTCTTGTCGTTCGAGTGGAAAAGATTGTTCCAACCAAGGTTTGGCAAAAGCGGTACGAATATATCAACGGTTTTGAAGCCTTGCTTGCGGATCGAGGGACACGCATTATCAAGATCTTCCTGCACATTTCTGCTGAAGAGCAGTTGATGCGATTTGGTGAACGTCTCAATGATCCGTCAAAGCATTGGAAGCTGAATCCAGGTGACTACGCGTCACGTGATAAGTGGAACGAGTATCGAAAAGCCTACGAAGACGCAATTAAAAAATGTTCGGCTGCCGATGCGCCATGGTTCATCATTCCGGCTGATAATAATTGGTATCGTGACGCTGCTGTCGCGGGAATCTTGATGCAAACGCTTGAAAAGATGGATCCTAAACTGCCAAGTTTGAGTGTGGATCTCGTCGAGATGCGGCGTTTGTACGAGGCAGCCGTGAATGCTTCGACTCCGAAAGGCAAGCAGACCAGCAAAGCACTCCTCCCCGCGACGAAAGAGAAGTTAGCGTCCCAGGAAAAGCAAGCCGAGTAACGGGTAATTATGGATCGCGACAAACCCAAATCACCGTTTTCACTTGGCGGACATTCGGCGTTGGTTACCGGATCGACTCAAGGTGTCGGTGCAGCGATTGCTGTCGCATTGGCCCGCGCTGGTGCGAATGTTTGTATACATGGCTTGCAAGGAGGTCCCGACTGCGACTCCGTGATGGAACAGTGCTTGGCTGAAAACGTTCGTGTGGAGTGTGTGTTTGAGGACCTTGCGAATGCGGACGATACGACCATTGGTCGCTTCGTCGCAGAGGTCGACGAACGGATGCCAGGTATCGATTTACTCGTCAACAATGCCGGTACTTACATCGACCTGCCGTTTTTGGAAATGACCCGCGATCGTTACAACAAAACCATGCGGCTGAACGTCGACGCTGGTTTCTTTCTTACCCAGCACCTGGCGCGCCGCTGGGTTGATCAGTCCGTCTGCGGTCGAGTCTTGTTCACTGGTTCCATCAATGGATTTCTCGCCGAGCCGACGCATGTTGCGTATGACGCTAGTAAAGGAGCGGTCGCGGCAATGGTTCGTTCACTTTGCGTTTCACTCGCACCCTTTGGAATTCGCGTCAACGCAATCGCGCCAGGTTTGGTTCGAACGCCGCTCACCAATCCGATTTTGGCGGCTGACGATGATGTCCTTCGTTGGATGCGATTGCATACGCCCAACGGTGAGGTTCCTGGTGCCGAAGTATGCGGTGGTGCTGCTGTGTTTTTGCTCAGCGATGCCGCTGCGCATGTGCACGGCCAAACGATGTTCATTGATGGCGGGATGAGTGTTTGGCAACAACCGGACATGCCCGAAAGCTTGCGCGGAAAGTTTGAGACTAGCGGGTAATACAAGCACGACGCGCAAGCGAGTGATTTACTTATACTTACGTCAAATTCACTCGCTTGCGCTTCGTGCTTGTAAAGAACTGCAAGAATCTCGTTAGTTGGCGCTGTCCAGTTCCGCGCCAATGTTCTAGTGCTTTGTCACAGCCTAATCTTAGGGTAGTGGATCTTGTTAAAGATCCTAAAGCACACGGATCTTTAACAAGATCCACTACGAGCAACCCTAATTCTTAGTTGGGACAAAGCGCTAGTTCGGTGGCAACCCCGCGATTGGCATTGCAACCTTGTAGAGCCCCGTGCGAGCAGTAATGTAAAGCGTCTTTCTGTCAGTGCCACCAAAAGCAGCGTTAGCAGGCTGTTGCGGGATTTTTAATACCCCTATCGCAGCTCCATCGGCTGAGAAAATTTGCACGCCGATATGTGTTGTGATGTACAGGTTACCTTCGCTATCGACGGCCATACCATCGCCTCCCGTGCCCGATTTACCTGCCGGCTGCTTGAGGATACAGAAAACTGATTGTTTGCCAACCGTGCCTGGGCTCGGCACGTCGTAGACAAGCATTTGCGACTGCATGCTGGGGATTACATAAAGTCGTTTCCCGTCGGGTGACAAGGCAATGCCGTTAGGCGCGGCGATTGCTTCCGTGACTCGTGTTACTTTGGAATCTTTGGCAATGTAATAAACGGCTTGCACGCCCTGAGGCAACGGTTCTGGAGCGCGATACAGCGGGTCCGTGAAATAGATGCCGCCGTCTTGGTCGATGATCAGGTCGTTGGGTGCATTAAAACGCTTACCGTCAAAGGAGTCGGCAAGTACCTTGGCAACTTTACCAGAGCTCAAGTCATATTCCACAACCGCTCCGTCCATTCGGCAACCGAGCAATCGCCCAGCAGACGTGAAGATCAAGCCATTGTTGTGTCCGGAATCCGCAGTAAACACAGACGTGTTGCCGTCAGGTGATAAGCGATGAATCGATGATGCAGGGATATCGCTGAAGTAAACCGTTCCCTCCGTATCAATCGCTGGACCTTCGGTAAATGCATATTCATCTTTGACAAGCTCAACCGGACCGGTCGATTCAATATCGTTCTGCGCGTGGACAACGCGATCCGTCATGGTGAGATGTAGGCAGGTGATAACCCACAGGCAAACGTGAAGTTCTAGTGATTTCAGCATCGCATCCTCAGCAAGCTTTACAGGAGTCGTGATCAAGTGGGTAACGCCCAGCGGGGGAGTTTACCGCCAATGTTTGGACAAATGAAGGTCAGACACAATGGTTCTACTCTGCATTGCTAACCCTAATTTTTAAGGTAGACAAAGCACTAGGGCCAAAGCCGAAACTTCCGCTGGGCGAGCCAGCGGGATTCTTTGCGGGGAAGCGTCGCTTGCGGCCTGTTGATTTTGTTGTGTTTTGAATTTTTGCGTGCAAATCATAACCCGAATGCGTAAGCGAGGAATCGCAGTGATCCCTTGCTTACGCAGCGGGTTATTAAATCAACAAGCGTCGCTTGGTAGGGCCAAACCGAATTCGATCGAATCCGCTGAGTACCCCTAGAATTTTGGCCCCGAATCGTTGTACAAAGCTTTAAGAGTACGAAAAGAAATGCATTTCGAAAAACGACCGATGAAAATGTGGGTAATGCCCAGGTTAGCACCGTGAAAGAAGAACCTTTAACGTCTGCGGAGCCGGTTACCAGTGTCTCCGCAAATGAACCGGAGCCTCTACGAAGTGTACATACTTCGAATTTCCCCTCCATTCTTGAGCACCTTGGAATCTCGCTGCTGGTCACGACGTATCAGGCGGGCCGACTAGTGATGTTGCGAGCTGAAGACGGTGTGCTCAACACACATTTTCGGCTGTTTTCAAAGCCAATGGGCTTGGCGGTACAGCCCAACCGGTTAGCCATCGGCACAACCTGGGAAGTGATCGAGTACCACAACATGCCTGCGGTATCAGCGAAGCTAACACCAGCGGATAAGCACGACGCTTGTTTCTTGCCGAGGCTGGCGCACTGCACCGGTGACATTCAGATTCATGAGATGGTTTGGTCGGACAATGAGCTCTGGTTTGTCAACACGCTCTTCTCATGCCTGTGCGTGCGGGACGACACCTACAATTTTCGGCCCGTTTGGCGGCCAAATTTCATCACTCAGTACATCCCTGGTGATTGCTGCCATCTCAACGGCCTTGGCCTGCGGGATGGTCGGCCACGCTATGTCACTGCGCTGGGCGAAACAGATCAGCCCAATGGTTGGCGCGAAAACAAGCGCGATGGCGGAATTTTGATCGACCTGGACACGAGCGAGATTATCGCGCGCGGCTTGTCGATGCCTCATTCACCACGCTGGTACCAAGATCGACTTTGGCTGCTCGAATCGGGCACGGGATCGTTTGGAACGATCGATCTGGAGACCGGTCAGTTCAATTCGATCGTTTCCTTGCCTGGGTTTACTCGCGGCTTGTCCTTTTGCGGCTCACTGGCATTCATCGGTTTATCGCAAGTCCGAGAATCGGCAATATTTGGCGGCATCCCGATTGCAGAACGCGCACTGGAAGAACGCTTTTGTGGTGTTTATGCGGTCAACATCGTGTCCGGTGAAGTCGTCGCGTTCGTCAAGTTCGAGGATGCGGTTCAAGAGATATTTTCGGTCGAAGTACTTTTGGGGAGCCGGTTCCCAGAACTTGTAAACGACAATATCGAGATCTTGTCCGGTTCGTTTGAGTTGCCCGACGACGTTTTGGCCGCTGTGCCAGCAGACCTACGCTCATCACCATTGAGAAGCGATCCATGAAGGTCATCTCCTGCGATCATCGGCACGTTGTCGAAATCGGTAACATTTTTAATGAAGCGATTCTCAACTCAACTGCAATCTACGATTACGAGCCCAGATCGCTCGAGACCATTGAAGCGTGGGTTGAAGCGAAAACTACCGGCGGTTATCCGATCATCGGGTTAGTGACCGACAATGGCGAACTGATGGGCTTCGCAAGTTTTGGTGCTTTCCGTCCGTGGCCGGCTTACCAGTACTCGATTGAGCATTCGGTGTACGTTGACGCACGGTTTCGTGGCCAAGGCGTCGGCAGTAAGTTGCTTGCGCAGCTAATCTCGGCGGCTACCGACCAAGCTTACCATATGATGGTTGGCGGCATCGACAGCGAGAACATTGCCAGCATCGCTTTACACCAGCGTCATGGCTTTACACACTGCGCAAGCATCCGTGAAGCAGGCTTCAAGTTTGGACGCTGGCTCGACCTGCATTTCTATCAGCTAATTCTGCCAAGCCGACGTACTTTTTATACCCCATAACTTCAAAAGGACCTTCGGCCACCACCCAGCTTGCTTCGAGGACTTAGTGAGCCGACGGCGCGAGCCCAATTCGATCTACTTTGGGATCGAAAGTAGCAGGCACACTCCGTGTGCCGTCCGCAAACACCAGCGAATCGATGGCGGATGGCACTTGGAAAGTGCCTGCTACGTTGCAAAGTAGATGGCATTGGGCTGGGCTGTTAAAATTTTGCTAGTGTGGGCAAGAAGCCTTTGCGCAGATTTAATTCCATAATCTCGCCGCGAGCGGGGCTTGTCCCCGTCGGGCCACGATCACAACCAGATGGCGAAGAAGCAATGCCGTCGGCCACGGGCGGAGCTTGTCTCCGTCGGGCCATGATCAGAAAATGATCGTGCAGCGTTGCGTATAACGATTGATTATCGCTCCACGCGGACAAGCCGCGTGGTAGCGAGACTCACTCCGCCAGCATCTTCTGGTTGGGATTATAGCCCGACGGGGATGAACCCCGTCGTAGCATCCGGTCGGAACAATATCGATTCAAAATCTCGCTATTAAATTCGGTGTCAATAGCAAACAAGAGTTGCTCGATGATCATAGCTCGCCAGCATGTACCAGTTTTTTGAATGCCGCGCAGAGGCGTAAAGTGATCGGTCCTGGCTTGCCGCTACCGATCACGCGGCCGTCTAGCTTGGTAACCGGGATCACCTCGGCCGCGCTTCCGGTCAAGAAACATTCGTCGGCGATGATAATGTCATGTCGCAGCATGGTGCACTGAACCGTTGGAATCGACTCGGCTGCGGCTATATCCAGGACCGCGTTCCGCGTGATTCCTTCCAATATTCCTGCGTCGACCGGTGGAGTCATCAGCACTCCCTTTCGCACGATAAAAATATTGTCGCCGGTACATTCTGCAACTTCGCCCTTATGATTCAGCATCAGCGCCTCGACACATCCGGCGCGAAGTCCTTCCATCTTGGCAAGAATGTTGTTGAGATAATTCAGCGACTTGATTCGCGGACTCAATGCAGCCGGATGATTCCGCATCGTTGAAGCCGTCACGATTTCCATCCCTTCTTGATAAAACTGCTCAGGGTATAGACTGATGTGATCGGAAATGATGATGACTTGGGGATTCGAGCAGCGGTTGGGGTCTAAGCCGAGCGTTCCGCTGCCACGTGTGACCACAAGGCGGACGTATCCATCTCGCATGTTGTTCGCAGCCAGCGTCCGATTCACGTCGGCGGCAAGCGTTTCGAGGTCAACTGGGATTGTCAAGCAAATGGCCAACGCCGACTCATACAACCGTTTTAAGTGTTCGGTTAACTTAAATACGCGACCGCTGTAACAACGCATGCCTTCGAAAACGCCGTCTCCGTAAAGCAAGCCATGGTCAAAAACGCTGACGGTTGCATTTTCCTTGTCGACCAATTTACCGTTAATCGAAATCTTAAGGGACATATCTTTGCTGGGTGTCGGTGTCATTGAATGTGGACCAGAATGGAATTACGCGGATTTTGGCCTCCGGAAAAGGCCTCAGAATTGATCCCTAAAACGCTCGGGATTGTAGGCCATGGAGTTGAGATTCGCGAGGCAGGTTCGCGTTTTGAAATCGCTTGCCTGCATCGGTTGAGGCCAGACAACTCGGCTTACGATACATGCTCAAAACGATGCTTACTGAGGGAGGAAAAACCAACTGTCTTGTGAGGCGTCAAATCGTCGGTTGTCGCCACCTTGGCAAATCCCTCAAAATCTGCCTGTTTTACCCAGTCCCTGCCGGCGCTGCGCACGATTCACGTGCTATTCTTGTTTGGTGTGTGTTGTTAAATTGACGGCAATTGCTACCTTTAAGTGCGTGTGCCGTGACACGGGGGACTTGGACGTCCTTCGTCGAACCCTTCTGCGACTCGATGCGTGCGTCTCCCATGGATGGGGGGAGCCTGACTTCTGGGTTGCCTATCGTCAGCGAAAAACAAAATGAGTCGATCCTACCTGCTTTGTGCCATTGCCTCGTTGGTCGTAACCCCCTCGCTTACCCGAGCGAATTGGGCTGAATCTGCTTTCCCGGTTAAGACCTATGACTTCGGGACGGTCGCGGTTGCCTCCAAGACCGAGTTCCGGTTTCCAATCACCAATACGACGAACGATACCATTCACATCCAAACGGTTCGTGCTAGCTGTGGATGCACGACACCGATCGTTGAGACACCCTACATTGCCCCAGGGCAATCGGGCTCTGTCCTTGCTCGGTTCAATACGGATACATTCCGCGGCAAACGCGGAGCGACCTTAACGGTTGTGATTGACAAGCCCACCTACACCGAAGTACGCTTGCGAGTCGACGGATACATTCGCCAGGACATGGTTTTCCAGCCAGGTGCCATTGATTTCGGCAAGTTAAACTATGGCGAATCTCACAAGAAAAGCGCAAACATCATGTACGCCGGTCGCGACGATTGGTCGGTCGTCGAAGTGTTGAGCAACAAGTCTTGGATGTCCGTCGAACTGAAGCAGGAATCACGTGGCTCACAACGAGTTACTTATAGCGTTGCGGTCACGTTAGATCCGTCCGCACCGGCTGGCTACTTCCAAGATGAAGTGATTGTGGTCACCAACGACCGCTCGATGCCACGAGTTCCACTACGCGTCAGCGGTGATCTGCAAAGTGCCCTTTCTATTTCGCCACAGTCGATTGCGATTGGCTCGGTGAAGCCTGGTGAAGCGGTTGAGCGTCAGTTGGTTGTTCGAGGGCGAGAACCATTCGTGGTTGAATCGGTTGAAGTCAAAGGTTTTGATGTAAGCTTTGTACCTATCACTCAGCCCAAAACGACCCATATATTCACAGCCAAATTCACCGCCAACGGCGATCTACTTGGTCAGCAGTCGGGAAGCGTTTCGATCAAGACTGGCGGATCTACACCATTGGTCGCCACGGCGATGCTAACCGCCCAGGTACGCGACAAGTAGTTGTAAAACTGCTTTAAACGAAAGAATCTCGCAGAACCCGGCAGGAACAATGCCGGGTTCTTTGTTTAACGATTGCAGCATGACCGTTAATTCACACCGGATCTTCGGGATTTCGCGATCACAATCATCGCTCACTATTTACACCCTCGTTCGGCTTAATTTGCCATCATTCCCAGGAATGATGCCTAGCCGCAAGCAATTTCGCGCCGATTCAAAAGGCAGTTAGTGTCGACTTTCCTTGAAAGCGCTTCTCCTCTGGATGAAGTTGATTAGCGGATGGTTCGGCACGGTGGATTGGATCCAAACGGACACGGAGTGTCTCGTTAAAAACATCATGTTTTAAGATTTGCTTCTTACTAGGTTATCTGAAGATTCCGTTGAGTTAAATACTCACTCGCGTCGCTTCAGTGCCCTGGCAAAGACGATTACAAAGGGAGTTAGGTCGTGCGCGTTAATCTTGCTCGTTGCTTTGCCGCCATTCTGGGTTTAACGGTCGCTACACCACTATTCGCCGACTTTGGCCAAAACGGTGCAGGTGAATATGTCGCCCCAAATAAATGGAACAGTTTCAACGTTCCAACAGCGACCAAGCCGGTCACTCCAGCAACATCCAGCCGGCCAAGCACCAGCACAAATATTTTGACTACGTCGAAGTCGAAGACGCCGCAACCTCACTATTCTACTTCGACACCCGCCGATATTCACGGCTCTCGATTACTATTGCAGGCAGCACGTAGCGTTCGCCCGGTCAGCCATGGCGATAATGTCGGACCGAGTCAGTCGAGCAAGCCGACTGGCCACCCTACTCCTCAACCAGAAAGCTTAAGCACACCGCTCGGTTCTTCTGAGACGCAGTATCAAGATGGATATAGTGCGGCTGATCCATCAATGCAGCAGCCATCGCCCTTTAGCGAAGCGATTTCTGCGCCTTGGTCAGACTGCGATCCTGCACCGCAAACATTCGCTTGTGGCCCCACACGAAAGCCACTGAACCCTTGGTTTGCTGGCAGCAACTTGCTGTTCTGGAACATGGCTGGCGGTAACTATCAGAGATTTACGCTCTCCGATGCGGCACCAAGTAACGCCCTGCTAAATACGAATAGCATTGCCCCTAACTCCGCTGCTGGTTATGACGTTTTCTTCGGTCGATACCTTGATAGTGGTCGCTATGGTATCTCGGCCAACTATTTGAATTTCAATCCGGGCTCGCAGGAAGCAACGTCGCAGACGCCAACGATTGGAGATTATCGCGCCGCGATGCCACAATGGAACCAGCTCTCCATTGACCGTGACGGTGCTGGCCCTGGTTTGCCTGAAAACGTCTACAACATATACGATGGCGCTGCCGCGTATCGCGTTCGCCGCGACGTAAACATCCAGGGAATTGAACTGAACCTTGCCTGCTTTGGAATCATGGGCGCGAGTAGAATCGGTCCAACCGGCTGCTGCAACAGTAATCCGTGTGGTCCTAACCAATGTGGTCCAATGTCTGGGCTCAAACGTTGTCTGGGGCTGGGTAGTGGCTTTGGATACACGGCAGCCGGTGGTGCGCTCGCACGCCCTTGTACTGGCTGCTTTCAAGTCATCACAACCCAAGGCTTTCGTTGGTTCCAATTTAAAGACGATTTCCAGTTTGCCTCGACAGACGCCTACGACGGTTACGTGAGCCCGACGGACATGTTTTATAATGCAAACGTCATCAATAACCTGTATGGCTATCAGATGGGTGGACGCCTCGTCTATTGCCTCGCCCCATGCTTAACGGCGATTCTTGGCGGCAAGGCTGGGATCTATGGAAACGATGTGCATGCTCAACAGCGAATTGGCACATTTACAGATGATGCTTATGTGACAACGGACAATACTCAGCGAATCAATTCCAGTACCCGCAATACTGTGCTTGCAGGCCTCGGAGAAATTGACCTTGGTCTTGGGTATCGGCTCAATCAAGCGTGGACACTCAACGGTGGCTACCGAATGCTCTACGCAACCGGTGTCGCAACTTCCGTCGGCTCGATCCCCCGCGAATATTTCTCGGTCGGTCCATCCACGCAAACTTACGCCAATGACAGCCTACTACTGCATGGTGCGTTTATCGGAGCGATGTTTAATTGGTAAGGATCGACATTATCAATGCGAGAGGTGTTACGGCAGCATTGCTCGGTTGACGGATTCAAGCACGACCGGATCGAGCGCCGTCGCGCTAGCTGTCTCGCGAATTTGCTCGGCACGTTTTGCACCGACCAATGCTGCCGTTACCCCAGGCTGTGACAATGCCCAGCCAATCGACAGCCGCGCCACGGTTGTGCGGTGTTGAATTGCCAAGAGCGCAAGCTTGTCGATCACATCGTGGGCACGCTGACGCTGCGCTCCTTGAAAAACTTTGTACTTCGGTCGACTATCGCCAACATCAAATACATGGTTGCGGGAAATTTTCCCGGCAAGCAAGCCCTTCATTAACGTCCAATAAACATGAGACTCGGCTCCGATGGCGGCTGCGGTCTTAATCAGCGGCTCAATCGTTTCCTGCTGAAATAGATTCAGCGGACACTGGATTGCGGAGCAAGGACATTCTTGGGCGAAGTTCAGCAAGTCCGCTGCGGATGTGCAGCAAATGCCAATTCTTTTGGCTAAGCCTCGCTGTCGCAACAATTCGATCGCTGCACCCGATCGCTTGACATCGACGTTGGGGTCTACCGCGTGTAACATCAGTAAATCGAACTGTTCAATTTGCATGCGCTGGAGCGACAACTCCGCGTCCGCTGTCAATTGCTCGGGCGAGCCATCAACCACCCTTTGGCGATCCTCCGTCAAACGCTGGCCGACCTTTCCGATCACGGCTAAACCACGGCCACGATTCTCGCTGCGCCGAAGCACTTCACCGAGCATTCGATCGCTCTCACCATCAAAGCCATAGCTGTACGCCGTATCGAACGTATTGATCCCTAAATCGATCGCCTCTTGAATCGTTGCTAAACTGTCCGGCTGGGTGACGCCGCTGGACGTAATTCCCGCGATTGGCCAAAGTCCAAGGACAATTTGATTCATTTTGTTTGCACCTACTCGAAAAAGATGGCTACTTCTCGCACATTCAACGATAGAAAGGCAAATTGTCGGTCGTTGTGTTATCATAGAGACAATTAAGGATCGCTCGATCAATTAGTGGGATAGGCTTCCAGCCTGTCGTATTGAAAATGATAGGCTGGAAGCCTATCCCATGTAACATTGTTCCCCATACCGCCCACCGTTCAGACATTACCTATGTTTTTTGCTGCTCTGCGACTTTTGGTATTAATGATCAGCTCGCTTTTCGGCTCGGTCATGCTGATTGCCGAGGAAGTCGATTTCAACAAGCAAATTCGTTCGATTCTTTCGAACAAGTGTTTCGCCTGCCACGGCCCTGATGAAGGCAAACTGCAAGCCGGACTGCGTTTAGACAATCCATCGACAGCGATCAAACCGCTGGAGTCAGGTGTCACCGCCATTGTCCCTGGCAAACCCGATGAAAGCGAACTGATCGCCAGGATAACGAGCACTGACCCCGATGTGAGAATGCCACCGGCCGAATTTGGCAAACCAGTCACCGAAGCAGAAATCGCGACGATCCGGCATTGGATCGAACAGGGCGCTCCCTACGCGATGCATTGGTCCTATGTAAAACCAACTCGGCCTGCGGTCCCTGCGGTGCCTGAACCGTTTCGAGATTGGCCTAGGAACTCGATTGACGATTTTGCCCTATCAAAGATGTTGGTGCATGGTCTAAAGCCGTCCCCTGAGGCCGATTGCACGGCGCTGGCACGCCGCTTGTTTCTGGATCTGACGGGCTTGCCACCAACAGTTGCGGAGGTCGACGCGTTTGTCAACAGCACCGATCCCGAAGCGTATGAAAAACTTGTCGACGATCTATTACAGCGTCCCGCTTACGGAGAGCATTGGGCTCGGCAATGGCTGGACTTGGCTCGCTACGCGGACTCGGCAGGTTATGCCGATGATCCCGAACGAACCATTTGGGCGTATCGCGACTGGGTGATTCGTGCCTTTGAAAAGAACATGCCCTTTGATCAGTTCACTCGCGAACAATTGGCCGGTGATCTCATTGCCAATCCATCTGAGGATCAATTGATCGCGACCGCATTTCACCGCAACACAATGACCAACAGTGAGGGCGGGACGAACGATGAAGAATTTCGCAATGTCGCCATCGTCGATCGCGTCAACACGACGTTGGCTGTTTGGATGGGAACAACGATGGCTTGTGCTCAGTGTCATACGCACAAGTACGACCCGATCACTCAAGCAGAATACTTTCGAGTGTTTGCTGTCTTCAATAACACCGAGGACGCAGACCGGCGCGATGAATCGCCACTCGTCGAACTCTACACGAGCGAACAGATCGATTTAAAGCAATCGTTGACGGAGCAGATCGCAGCGCTCAAAAAAGTGATTGACAACCCCACCGAGGCCATCGTCGCTTCTCAAGCTGCCTGGGAAGCTAAGCTTAACGCAAGTTCGGACTGGACGCCGCTCAAGCCGTCGACAGTCACGCGAGCCAATGGGTCTGATGCCGTCGTTGCCGATGACGTTGTCCAGATTCCAACCGCAGCGGACAAAGACACCTATACGATCTCAATCCCGGTTGGTCATGCAGACGACGGGCGAGGCAATGTCAAGCTGCCGAATCAGTCGATCGACGCGATCCGCCTGGAGACTCTCCCCGATGAATCGTTGCCAGGTAAAGGAAGTGGCCATGCTGGCGGGAACTTCGTGATCACGCAGGTCAAAGCTCAATGGGTGCCCGACGATCGCCTAGAACTTTTAATGAAAGCTCGGTATGTGCGGATAGAAATCCCTGGAAAGCAAAAGATACTTTCGCTGGCGGAGACCCAGGTGTTTTCCGAGGGAAACAATATCGCAACATCAGGCAAGGCGACTCAAAGCAGCACCGCATACGCTGGCCCGCCTGAGTACGCCATTGATGGAAATACCGATGGAGAATTTTCAAACAAATCGGTTACACATACGGAAATTTCCGATGACCCTTGGTGGGAGCTGGATCTCGGTTCCTTGCGACCGATCGAAAAGCTCATGCTATGGAACCGAAGCGGCGAATCCTATTCGCGATTGAATGATTTCAGTGTTAAGTTGCTCGACGAAGAACGTCACGTCGTGCATGAACAAACGGTTAAAGAGGCTCCGAATCCATCGTTTGAATTTGCTCCCACAGGTGTTCGCGACCTGACGTTCCAAGCTGCATTAGCGGACTATCAACAAGTTGGGTTTCCAAGCGATAGCGTGCTGAACGGTAAACCGAACGCTGATACCGGCTGGGCGATTGGCGGCGCGACGGCCGAAACCCATGGGCTGGTCCTTGTCCTAACGGAACCTTTTTCAAGCCCCAAGCCTGGCACCATTCGGTTCGTCATCGAACAAAATTCCAATCACAAACAACATCTGCTTGGCAAATTCCGATTGCAGGCTACCGACGATGATGCCTTAGTCAAAAGAGCACGACTACCCAAAGCGATTTTGGCAACACTCAACCAACCGTCCCAATCGCGCGAGGCCAATACGGCCGCAGAGTTTGCTCGCTACTATCGTGAGCAAGAAGCTCCCGAACTGGCCCCCCAGCGTGCCGAACTGGCAACAGCCACCAAGCAATTGGCGAACTTAAAACCAGCGACCTCCGTGCCTGTCTTTCGCGAATTGGTGAACAATCGTCGCGCAACGCACCTTCAGTACCGAGGCAACTACCTCGATCAAGGGCCAGAGGTAACGCCAGGTGTTCCAGCCGCCTTTAATCCCGTTCCAAACGGCAACGAAGTCAACCGAATGGTTCTGGCCGACTGGCTCATGGACGAAAACAATCCGCTTACTGCAAGAGTACTTGCGAATCGATACTGGGAAACACTGTTTGGTCGTGGGATCGTCGTGACAAGTGAAGAGTTTGGTTCCCAAGGCGAAACCCCCACCCATCCTGAACTACTGGATTGGTTAGCGACCGAAATCATTGCCAATGACTGGGACCTGCACAAGCTTCTCAAGTTACTCGTCACGTCCGCGACGTATCGTCAGTCATCCAAGGTTAGCGCGGAACAAGTGCTTGCCGATCGCGACAATCGTTGGCTGGGTCGAGGGCCGAGAGTGCGGTTGAGCGCGGAAATGGTTCGAGACCAAGCACTTGCCCTCAGTGGCCTGTTGAGCGCCAAG
The DNA here is from genome assembly GCA_043775635.1 of Planctomycetaceae bacterium. Classification (GTDB taxonomy): domain Bacteria; phylum Planctomycetota; class Planctomycetia; order Pirellulales; family Pirellulaceae; genus UBA6163. The sequence goes on from JAYVSE010000026.1 coordinate 21,017, forward strand.
CGTTTTGGACCTCCCGTAAAACCGGTGCAGCCCAATCTTGGGCTTTCAGCGGCTTTCGGAAGTTCAACCGACTGGAAAACAAGCGATGGAGAAGACCGGCGACGACGTGCGTTGTACACGACTTGGCGACGAAGCAATCCTTATCCCTCCATGGCAACATTCGACGCTCCCAATCGAGAAGTCTGTACGATTCGTAGGAACCAAACGAATACTCCTTTGCAGTCACTGGTCACACTCAATGATCCCGCTTTTGTCGAAGCGGCTCAAGGATTGGCGCGATCAACGCTACAAAATGAAGGCTCCGACACTGTGAAGATTGCTGGAGCGTTTCGCAAGTGCTTGCTCCGTGAGCCGACTGATATTGAGTTGAAATCCCTTTTAGCCTTGTTCGTCGACTCGCAAACGCAATTGACCGCGCAGCCCGAAGAAGCCAAACGACTTGCGACGGATCCATTGGGCCCCTTGCCTGATGGCCTGTCGTCAATAGACGCGGCGGCCATGACCGTTGTTTGCAACGTGCTACTTAACCTGGACGAGATGTTTTTGAAGCGTTAGCAATGAGCGGGAAATAAGTGTCCGGTACCTTTTGCGAGGAACTCGCCCTTCGGGTGCTTTGCACAAAAGGTACCGGACACTTATTTCCCGCGCGATCCTTAATTGTTTTTTAATCAAACCGAATTGATCTGAACACAAAATGGCATAACGTAATCGTTGTGTGATAAATATGAACATGCATTTGTCGAAGCTAGAAGCTCAAACACGCCGCCATTTCCTCGGTCGCTCTGGCCTGGGGATCGGAGCGATGGCTCTGTCGTCGCTTGCGGGGCCATCGATTTTTGGCGGGACCAAAGCCGGCGCGGGCGACCTTGAAATCGATTCGATCAAGCCGCTCGAACAACGCGCACCGCACTTTGCTCCCAAAGCTAAACGTGTGATCTATTTGCATTTGACAGGCTCACCGCCCAACCTCGATCTTTACGACTACAAACCAGAACTGGTGAAACGTACGGGCGAGAATTGCCCTGATCAATTTTTAAAGGGCCGGACCTTTGCTTTCACATCAGGTGTCCCAAAGCTGCTGGGAACGCCGCGCAACTTCGCTCAATATGGCTCCGGCGGGTCGTGGCTTTCCGATGCAGTGCCCAATTTTCATGACATTGCGGACGAAATGTGCTTCATCCATTCGATGTATACCGAACAGTTCAATCATGCACCGGCGGAGCTGCTGATGTACACAGGCTCACCCCGATCAGGGCGACCGTCGTTGGGTTCGTGGGCAACCTACGGCCTGGGAACTGAGAACCAAGACCTCCCAGGTTTTGTTGTTTTGATCAGCAGCGGCGTGCAACCTAACGGCGGTGCGAACTCCTATGGCAGCGGATTTTTACCGTCAGTCTTCCAAGGCGTGCAGTGCCGCTCCAAGGGTGATCCGGTCTTGTTCGCGTCCGATCCGGCAGGCATGGATCGCATGCTGCGACGGCGATCACTCGACACATTGCGAGAACTCAATGAATTGCAGTCACAAGAACTCGGCAATCCTGAAACCTTGACACGAATTGCGCAATACGAGCTGGCGTTTCGCATGCAAGCGTCAGTACCCGATGTGATGGATATCAGCAAAGAGTCGCAAACAACGATCAATGATTATGGGGCCAAGCCAGGCGAATCAAGTTTTGCAAACAATTGCTTACTGGCACGTCGATTGGTTGAACAAGGCGTTCGTTTTGTACAACTATTCGACTGGGGCTGGGACTTCCACGGTACAGGTCCGCAAGAGGGACTCACCGAAGGATTGACTAATAAATTCGCGGCCACCGATAAACCAATCGCTGCTCTGATCAAGGATTTGCGGCAGCGTGGCTTATTGCAGGACACATTGATCATTTGCGGCGGCGAGTTCGGACGTACACCCTTTCGCGAAGGCCGCACCGCCGGAGGCAACGTTCTTGGTCGCGACCATTATCCTGATTGCTTCACGATGTGGATGGCAGGAGGCGGAGTGAAAGGCGGATTTAATTACGGCCAAACCGACGAACTTGGTTTTGGCGTTACTGAGAACAAGGTTCATGTGCATGACTTGCAGGCAACCATCATGCACCTGCTGGGCTTCAATCACGAACAATTGACCTATCGTTTTCAGGGCCGAGACTATCGCCTGACCGACGTCCATGGAAGCGTTGTGCACGACATCGTCGCCTGAGTCCAGAGTAGAACGATTGTCCCAATCGTTTTGCCGAGCAATTTAAACGATTGGGACAATCGTTTTACTCTCCGTTCCCACGGATCCAATTACGGTTGAGATATGAGCGTCGCAAACATCACTGATCAGATTGATTATCCGGAATCGGATGGAAAACCGATGGGCGAAACCGACTTGCATCGAGATTGGATGATTCGGATCCTCGAGATTTTTCGATATCGCTATCGAGGCGAACGCGTTTACACCGCCAGTGATTTGCTGCTTTACTACGAAGAAGGGCAACCGACGAAATTTGTTGTGCCAGATAATTTTGTCGTTTTGGATTGCGATCCTGGACGCCGCCGAATTTTCAAGACTTGGAACGAAGGCAAAGTCCCCGATGTCATCTTCGAAGTGACTTCACGTGGCACCAGCTCGGTTGACATCATCGATAAGCCGGTGCTGTACGAGCGGATTGGAGTCAAAGAATATTTTCTCTACGACCCCACGAGTTCCTACCTGACGCCTTCGCTGCAAGGGTATCGATTGACAAATAGCGTGTACGTCGAAATCCCCAAGCGAAGCGGTCGGCTAACGTGTGAAACGCTCGGCATTGACTTGCGGTTGCAAGGGGACAATCTTGTCATGTTCGACACCGCCAGCGGAGAAACGCTGTTGCCAGCCGCTGAAGCGGAAGCGTTGTTGAAGGATCGCGAACGTCGACTAAAGGAAGAAGAACGCAGTCTCAAAGAGCAGGAACGCAGTCTCAAAGAGCAGGAACGCGAGCTAAAGGAAGTAGAACGCCGACTGAAAGTAGAGCAGCAAGCAATGGTGGAGGAAGAACGTAGCGCCAAGGAAAGGGAATATCAACTGCGCCTAGCTGTTGAAGCGGAAAATCGGCGGCTCGTGGCTGAGATCGAACGTCTGAAACGCGGCGAGTCAAGCGGTTCTTAATTTTTTAAACGGAACTTCTCCAAGCCTCGGCAGGCAGAGCCTGCTATGCATTGGGTTACGAGGCGGAGCCCCGTAACCAGACGATAGTGTTCACCGAGAAGTGCCTTTTTTGTTACCATACTTCTTTTGCATCTCTTTTATCCCTCCTCCTACGCCCACCGATTCCTTGTCTACACAAACTGACCGTTTAAAAATTTCGCGGGACGAACCGATCCCGCCACCGACTCGATTTTTTCAGATCGCGAAGCACGCTGGACCTGGCTTGATTGTCGCTGGCTCCATCGTTGGTAGCGGTGAACTGATCGCGACCACGAAAACGGGTGCCGAAGCCGGCTTCACGCTACTTTGGCTGATCCTGCTCGGCTGTGTCGTCAAAGTCTTTACGCAGATTGAGTTTGGCCGTTACACACTGCAGACCGGCAAGACGACTCTTGCTGCGCTCAACGAGGTTCCGGGTCCTCGAATCAAAGGTCGCGGCAATTGGCTCATTTGGTATTGGCTTCTGATGTGGGTCGCCAGCATCAGCCAGCTCGGCGGAATCGTCGGCGGTGTTGGTCAATCGCTCGCCATCAGCATTCCGCTGAGTCAGATCGGTGTTGACTACAACGAAATGGCGGATGCTTCGATCATGGAAACGTTGACCAAGTTTGACACCATTGAAGAAGACGCAACGGACCTTGAGGGCGATACAGCGGCAAACGCCAGCGAACTAAAAGTAAACTATGATCGCAAGTATGCGGCAAAAGTTGGCGGTGAATCAATGGTACGTAAGCCGTCTGATACCGCCATTTGGGCAATTATTGTCACGATTGTGACCAGCATCTTGTTGGTCATCGGGCGGTACGGATTGGTTGAAACGTTGTCGACTTTTCTCGTCGCCTCGTTCACCTTGCTGACTGTTCTCAATGTGATCCTGATCCAGCAACAACCAAGCTTCAGCATTTCCATCAGCGAATTTTTGCACGGCTTATCGTTCTCGCTGCCGACGGTTTCCGGAGCTGCCACGCCGATTGCCACAGCGCTGGCGACGTTTGGGATCATCGGCGTCGGAGCGGCTGAGTTGGTCGCCTATCCTTATTGGTGCTTGGAGAAAGGTTACGCGCGCCATACGGGGCCTGATGACGGATCGCCGGAGTGGACAAGTCGTGCGTTAGGCTGGATGAAGGTGATGCGTTTCGATGCTTGGGGTGCGATGATTATTTACACCTTTGCGACCATCGCGTTTTACTTGCTCGGAGCCGCAGTCCTCCATCGCGTCGGCCTCAATCCCGAGAAAGACACGATGATTCGAACGCTTGCGGTGATGTTCGTTCCCGTGTTTTCCGATTGGGCGGGGATCGTGTTTTTGTACGGTGCGTTTGCCGTGTTGTATTCAACTTTCTTCATCGCTAACGCTGGCCATGCGCGTGTTTTTTCGGACGCAATGCGCGTCGTTGGCTGGATCGATAATGACGAAGCTACCCGCGATAAGTGGGTGCGTCGGCTCAGTGGGTTCTTTCCCATACTCTGTTTGTTGGTTTTCCTCGCCTTCCCTCAACCGACAAAGTTGGTTTTGTTCAGCGGTGTCATGCAAGGCATCATGCTGCCAATGCTTGCTGGCGCTGCGTTATTTTTGCGGTACAAACGCTGCAAAGACTCACTTCGTCCAACACTTTGGTGGGACATCGCGTTGTGGGTGTCAGCCGCTGCCATGCTTGTCACAGGTATTTGGACCGTCCTAACTGCTTTTTAGGAAATGCGTGTAAGATACGCTTCCCGCCAGCCTGATCAGAATCGACAGACTCTCAAACAAAGCCTCGTTTCGATGCATTTTGGAATTCTCGGTACCGGACGGATCACGCGTCGCCTGGTTGCTGACTTGCAGTCAACTCCTTGTGTCAGGGTCTCCGCGATCGCCAGCCGCGACGCGGCCCGTGCCGCTTGGTGTGGAAGCCAATACGGAATTGCAAACACTTTTGAAGGCTATCAAGCGCTGCTAGACTCGGATTTGATCGACGCAGTTTACATTGCTCTTCCGCCCTCGATTCATGCTCAATGGTCGATCGCGGCGGCTCAAGCGGGCAAACACATCCTTTGTGAAAAGCCACTGGCAACAACGCTGGAGGAAGCCAAATCAATCGATGCTGCGGCTAAACTCGCTGGCGTTCGCTGGCTCGATGCAACGGCTTGGCACCACCATCCGCGCACCGCAGCAATGCACGGAATCGTTGCTGAAGGTCAGCTTGGTCAGTTGCGACACATCAGCGCCGCAGTCTCGTTTTTTGAGCCGTTTCAAGACAATGACCATCGACGCGATGCGTCGCTGGGTGGTGGTTGCTTGCTTGATCTTGGCTGGTACGCTGCCGGATCTGCAATCGCAGTGGCCGGACCTGTCCGAAGAGTTTTCGCCAGTACGTTACTTCGTGACGGTGCGGTGTTTCGCGCCAGTGCGATGCTGTGGTTTGATGACGACGTAACCGCAACTATTAATTGCGGATACGACACCGCTACGCGAAAATGGACCGAATGGGCTGGTGACCGTGCGTCGATCATTTGCGATGATTTCATTCGTCCGTGGATTGATCGTCCGGGCCGGATTTGGATACATGATCGGATGGGCGCTGTCGTGTCGCACCAATTTTCGGGAAGCCAAGAACGCATGATGATCGAAGCACTCGTTGATGGCCGTGACCTACAATCATTTCACCAACAAGCACTTCGAACCCAAGCCACACTTGACGCTTTGATTCGCTCCGCAAATTCCCAGCAAGTAGAGACGGTATCATGCGATTGATTTTAGCAACCATTCAACCCACGAAGCTGTCGACAGTGCGACAAGCGCTCGCGCAAGTCGGTGTCACATCCATGACAGTTTGCGATGCGCAAGGGTATGCCCGACAGCGCGGTCAAACCGCTCACTTTCGCGGTAACGAGTATCGCGTTGACCTGCTGCGAAAGGTAACGTTAGAAATTGGCGTCCAAGAAGATCAACTAGAAACGGTGATCGATACGATACGTACTGCCGCCCGAACCGGTCGAGAAGGACAGATTGGTGATGGCAAAATCTTTGTCATGCCGATGGCTTCGGTAATCGACATCAATGGCTCGCAAAATGTTCCCATGGAAGCCTCATGAGCGATTCAAAAACGACCTCCATAGACCCTGGCGTTTGGTTCTTCTCAGGCGACCTTATCTTCGCGGGTCGAGTTCGTGGAGCCGCCCAACAAGCGGGACTTTTGTTTTCATTCCTTGGACGTTGGCCTGAATTGCCGCCGTCATTACCCAAATGGATCATTGTCGACCTCGCAACCAAATCAGGCGCGTCAGCAGAAATCTGCAAGCTTGCGAAGGACCAATTTCCCGATGTTCCGTGCCTTGCGTTCGGACCGCATGTTCAAGCCGCGCGGTTGTCAAAAGCTCGACAAGACGGCTTCGATCCTGTCATGACGCGCGGCCAATTCGACGGTGCTCTGTCAACGATCTTTGCATCGGCATAGCAATAGTAGGCGTGCTATCCAAGCTCGCAATATGTTTACAGCGAGCTGGTAAACTACGCCTACACGGATCGCAATAAATTTAAACCTGGAACACGGAGGAAACGAACTCAATGGCGCGAAACGAACAACTGATTCGCCAACACAAAGTCATGCAGTTGCTTGAAGCGTCAAGGTACGGTCGTACGCTCGAAGAGCTGCGTGACGAGTTGGTGAAAGATCTTGGCCTGACCAATTTACATGAGCGGACTGTAAGGCGAGATATCGAAGCACTTCATGCATCCGGACTAGACATCCAAAGCGAATTGCTTGAGCGGGGAAAGGTCTATAAGCTTGGGCGAGTCGAACGCGGGCTTCACCGCATTAGCTTGTCAGCGACTGAGTTGATTGCGCTTTCAATCGGACGCGATTTGCTGTTTCCGCTCATTGGAACGCAATACTGGCAAGGCATTGAATCATTTTGGACCAAAGTTCAAGAAGAAGTCCCGGAAGGTGTTTGGGAGCATTACGAGAAGTACCGCAAAACGCTTCATGTAGTCGGGACGGTTAGTAAAAGCTACGCCAAGCACGAAGGAATGCTGCGAACGATCAATCGTGGCGTCGTTGAACATCGTGTCTTGGAGGTAGAGTACGCGCCAGTTGGCCAAGTGGCGAAAAAACGGTTCATTGAGCCTTATGGATTGGCGTTCTATCAAAACAATATTTATCTCGTTGCGGCAGCTCAGGAAGTAACGGACCCTCACGAACGCATGCGTCACTGGAAGCTTGATCGCTTTAGCCGCGTGACGGCACTCGACCAATGGTTCAGGCCCGATCCGTCGATTGATCTCCATGAGGACCTCAGTCGATCAATGGGGATCTTTTCAGGTGACGAACCTGTGTCAGTTGAAATTCGACTGACGCAGCGCGCCAGCACTTGGGTGGCAGAAGAACCTTGGCACCCTGATCAAACGCTCGTCCAAGAATCTGAAGGCTCGGCAATTCTGACCGTTCCCGTTTCCCATCCACGTGAACTCATGCCCAAGTTGCTTGCCCTCGGTGCCGATGCAGAAGTCATTGGCCCACCTACCTTCCGCACAGCAGTCGCTGAAGTAGTAGAAAAAATGTCGCAACGTTATCGCTCCTCGGTACCAGCCGACCAAGAGATAAACTTGTCGCCGTCTCGTGGACCCAAACGCCGAGACTGATCTAGCCGCAGCGTGCTGCTGAATTGGTAGGCAAGCGCCAATTGCGACGTGCGAGAATTCGGTCGATCAAACACGCGTACAAGGACATGGTCATAGAGATTACAGTCGCCATGTTGATTCGTTTGTTCGATCTCATCCAGAATGGTGATCGTTGGTGCAACATCTTCAAGTGAAAACGACCATAGCTCACCGCGTACCCAATCAAGCTTATCGACACGCAACGAATCATCATCAGGATCGCCGCTTTCTTCCACACGAATCGCAGGATACGGCCCCAGGTCATAAAGCCTAGCCAGGATGAATCCCTCACGAATACAAATGGGTTTCCTTGGCCACATCGATTCACGGCACTCACCTCGTTTCAGAGTTCCGTAAACGAATAGATCCGTAATCATCGTCGCCTTGCCGCGAGTCATTGCGGGGGACTCACGATCGCGTCAACTCGGGAACCATCTTCGTTGATTCCCGACGCTTTGCTCCCAGCATCAAAATGCGAACGTCGAGCAAACCCAAGTGCCATGAACTGATTCGCTACATCCATCGGGGCAATACTCGTAAGGCGACCGACGATTCGATCCCCGTCCTTCAATTCCATGCCTACACCAGGACGCGTTGGGCTATTTAGACTCCAATGAACGAGCTTCTTTTGAACCTGCCCAAGGGCATCCAATCGTGCGATCGTTTCTTGACCAAGGTAGCAACCTTTTGTGAAGGAGACGGCAAGTTGATCGCGGTCGGCCTCTTGAGGCAGATGACTTGAATCCAGATCCACACCAAACCACGGAAAACGATTGTCAATTCGCAACCGATGAAATTCGAGCATGCTTAATTCTTTGCTGCCAATAGTTGTTAAGAAGTCGATGGCGGCTTGTAGCGAAGTCGGTTCCAGAACTAACAAAACCGAGCCCCCTCTCCACCACGGCATCTGGTAGGCATCGCCGGAAAACTGATTGTGCTCGCCTCTGCAAAGCACAAACGCCGACGAACGGAGGTCGGTCGATTTGGCTTCCAATGCCATCCCCGCAACTTGCTGTTCGCACCGCAATGCTGTCTCGCTGTCGATGACGATGCCAGCGACAAAATCGCTCCGGTCTTCCGGAACGGACTGCTCGCGGAGCGTATATCGATCGAGGTGAACTGCAATCGCAACGGCCTGATTAGGCGCTGATGTCGTGTTGCTGGTGTCGGTGGTCACAGGCCCCGCACCGATCAGACGAAGCCCGTCGCCTGTTCGAAAAATACACACATGGCCAAGTGTCTTGCCACGGATATCAGTGACAAAGGCTTCGCGACCTTGGCCAGTTTCCAGTGTCACGACATTAGCAGTGCAAAGATTATTTGCGATTCGCGGAGCATCGTTGCCACGCACATCTAAAACGGAAATGCTGGGCAAGCAAACAAAAATCATGGAGGCTACTAAACGTCAAAGTTTCAGTCGATCGCACTATCCTTGATTGGAAGTGCTTCTTGGTCCGCGTTGGCTTTGTAAAGCGGCATGTGACGATAATAGACTTCTAAGCAGTAAATCGCCATACACGTGGTGTAGAGTCGGCCTGCGGAACCACCCCAACGATCATTTTGCGGTGCCCAACTTCCGGACTCTCCGCCACGCTTCACTTGCAATCCGGGAAGTTGTACTCGCATTTCGCTATTCCATGCGTCCCAGGGGCGTCCGCCATAATGGTGCAGCACTTGAGTCGCGTAATACCAAAAATAAAAATCGGGATCTTTGGCGTCGAAGTTGTAGTCCGTTGAAAGCGCATCCACACCGGCCACTAAAGCTGGATAATTGTGGGGCCAACCAAGGTATTGTCGGCACAGCAAGCCTTCGGCAGTCATCGCCTGACTCGGACCACCACGGGGTTGGTATGAATAGCCCGCACCTTCAAACGACTGCACGGTATCAAGGAAGTCAGAGACTCGGTACAAAACCGCACGGTCAACCTTCAATCCGCCTGACAAACCGCTTTGTAACGCCATCAAGAACCAACCGGTCACTGATGTATCGCTGTCGAAGCGAGGTTGATACCTCCAGCCTCCTTCTTTCGATTGCCATGCTTCTGCGCAGTCGATGGCTTTCTGCGCCGGTTCGCGAAGCCATGAATCTTTCGTCATTGCGTACAACTCACAGATCGCGATCGAACATTGAGCCTGAGCATACGCTTGCTGATGATCCTTAGAATCTGCCGCAAAAAATCCATCGCGATCTTGCTTCTTGACCAGCCAACGGGCACCTTTATTGACGGCTTCATAGTAGGGACCATCCAAATGCGTACTACCTGCACCCATAAAGGCAAGCAAAGCCATTGCCGTCGCGGCAGATTTGTTTTCGCTTGTCCCGCCATCGTCATACGGGCCCCGCAATGACCAAGAACCATCCTTATTTTGATTTTTGAGCAACCACTTTAGTCCAGACTCCACGGCGGATTCTGTGATCAACGTACCACCGTACAACATCAAGAGCGTCTTCTTCATTGCGCCAGTACGACCACCCACCATTGGCGACGCCGGTATCGCAGGCTCGCCAAGCCCCGATTCAACGAGTACGGGCGACTCATTTTCGGATGAAAACTCAGCGGTACCCATGTTGAGAGATGGAATGGGGATATCGATTGGAATATCCATCGGAACGTCGACCGGAACTTCGGACTCATTATTAACGATTTCGTCCATCATTGAACTTTGTTGATCGATCGAAAACTCGGTCAACTCGGCGTCTTTGACGCCATCACTTTGGCCGATCGTCAACAGTACGCGACCAAAGTTTTGGCCAGTGGGACTCGCCAAAAGCGCCAGCAAAACAAACAGCAGAAGGTGAATCACCATGCTGATCAGCCACGAAGGCACTGACCGGGTAATGTCCGCACGTATCGTTGACTCTTTCTCGGACTCGTTCGCGGGTGTCCCCAGTTTTTCAATGGTACCCTTCCAGCGGACGCCCGCAGCGGCGGCTCCCATGGCAGCATCATGCTTGACGCCAACAAAACGTCGATCCGCCAGCGGTTCTGGTCGAAGCGGTGCCAGCGTCGCGCGCGGAGGCGGTGGCGGAGGAAGCGGCCGCGACGTTGTCGCGCCTGCTGCAGGTGGAACCAACGCAGTCGTTTGACTTGGTGCTGTCGTTTGACTTGGTGCTACGGGAATTCCCACTGGAGCAGCGACCGGAGGTTGCAATGCTGTGATTGGAGGGGTTGGCGGGTGAGGCAATGCAACGCGAGCCGAGCCGTGGCCATTTGCCGAATTGATCGCCAAAACGGGTGAGCCGATTTCGCGGTGCGATTTGGGTGAGTCAGGAGGAAACGTTGAAGACAAGAGCGACCCACCTGACAAATGACGAATGGGGAATCGGCCACTTAAGTAAACAGGACAACCATCGATTGTATTCGTTCGCGAAAACAATCGCTATCGACTATTTTTACGGAAAATCACGAACCTGAAGGTTAATTCTATCCACAATATATCATTAGTTTACGTCATAAACCGCGCAAACGTGGAAACGGAGCAAGTCGCTTGAGCCAATTCATGGATGAAATCGCTCGGGCCACTTGACGAACAGGCGACGCATCGACAAACTCTCGCCTCACGTCCATGGAATCCAAGTCGCAGCAAACGCGTTAAAAACAGCACATAACGCGGGGTGGAGCAGCCAGGTAGCTCGCGAGGCTCATAACCTCGAGGTCGCAGGTTCGAATCCTGTCCCCGCAACTTTTTAGTGTTCGCATGTACAGTGCGACCGCTGAGTAATGAGATTGGCCGGTGTTGATCAGTATGATCGACACCGGCCTTTTTCGTTTTTTACGCCCTGTTTTGCCGCACCAGACGACTCATCTAACTCGCCGCGTACAACAACGGCAGCTCGGTACAATCATCCGAGGCGAGGAGTGAGTGGCGTTCGATTTCCGGTCGGTTGGAAAATCGAACTGCTCAGCAAAGCCCACCACCGACGCGGTTTTGATTCAGGACAAGGCGACGTTCGCTCTTGCGAAACCTCCGTAACTCGGCCAGCCCATCGAGACTGAAGTGTGAAAATTAAGACTATCCGCCACGTTTCCGGCGGGGCGCAGGATTTGTGATTCCACAACTGTTTGCGAAGTCGTGGAGCTTGCGATCGTCACACTGGGCCAACAACCGAAAGACCTCAGGCTGCTCAAAAATCCGGTCGGCCATCTTCTGCGGCAGGTGACGAGCCAGAAGCAACAACTCGTCCTCATCCGCTTCCAACACATCGGCCAGTCGGTGGATTAGTGACTCCGAAGGTGAACCATCGAAATCCAAGCGATTGCATTCGACTTTGCTCAGGTACGAAAAGCCGACGCCGACCAGCGGCGCGAGCGTTCGCAACGAGTAGCCCTTGGCCTTGCGTAGCTGGCGAATTCGATCTCCGAATGCGTTCATCTTGCGTCTGCTTGTTTCGAGGATTGCCCTGCTTGTCCGATCACTGCAAACATCATACGATTGTAGCAGTGTGTAGGCAACAGTTCCAAAGCACCAATTAGGAATTAGAAATGATGAAATATGAACAGATGGTCGCCGTTCCCCCACTCCGACTTCCTGATTTTTCAATTCCAAATTCCTAATTCCTAAGTCCTAATTTTGAATTCATAATTCTTCATGAACGCAGTTGAAATTGAAGAGGCGGTTAGCAAGCTGGTGGAACAGGCGTTTGATCCGGTCGAGTTTCCGTATGCGTTTCTGGAAGCGTTTGGCAATAAGCCCGCCACGATCCAGCGGTTACGCAGCACGGGCAAGAACACAACCAACAAAAGCGATGTCCTTCGCGATGACGTTGTCGCCATTTTGCAGCGAAACAATATTCACATCGGTATTTGCCAGTCCGGTGGTCCCGATGCGGTCGCTGACGTGTTGGGCCGCTTGACCAGCAGCCCAGCGACCGCCAAGCATAAAGCCAAGTTCGCACTAGCGACCGATGGTGAAACGATCCATGCGGCGAGTGTCAATACAGACGATCCACCGCTGGTTTGCAAGTATGCGGAGTTGGCCGATCACTTTGGTTACTTCCTTGAACTGGCCGGCATCTCGACCGTTCGTCAAATTCGCGAAAATGCTTTCGATATCAAGGCGACCGGGCGGCTCAATCGCTTGTACGTCGAGCTCCTTCGCAACAACCCCGATTGGGATGGCGATCAGCGGAGAGAAGATCTCAATCACTTTTTCGCACGCTTAATTTTTTGTTTCTTTGCCGAGGACACAGGCATTTTTCACGGCAACGGTTTGTTCACCGATACGGTTCGCCAAATGAGCGACTCCGGCGGCGAGAACACGAATTTTGTCTTGTCTGAAATCTTTCGGGCCATGGACGTATCGATGTCAAAACGCGACTCGGTGAATTTGCGATCGTGGGCTGGCCAGTTTCCTTACGTCAACGGAGGTTTGTTTGGCGGTGGGGCGGGCAAAGAGGATGTGCCCAAGTTCACCCAGATCGCTCGCTCTTATCTTCTCCACATCGGCTCGCTCGATTGGACGCAAATCAATCCCGATATCTTCGGTTCGATGATCCAAGCGGTGGCCGACGACGAAGAACGCGGCGCACTGGGCATGCACTACACCAGCGTGCCGAACATCTTGAAAGTTCTCAATCCACTGTTCCTCGACGACTTGCACGCGAAGTTAAAGGAAGCGGGCAGTAATGCTCGTAAGCTGCTCAACCTTCGCAAGCGTTTGGCTCGCATTCGCGTCTTCGATCCGGCGTGCGGCAGCGGCAAC
>JAYVSE010000027.1:0-19100 GCA_043775635.1 Planctomycetaceae bacterium
CGAAGACGGACTTCGCGAGCTTGAACGTCGCGGTTACCCAGTTTGGCGAATTCGTGGTTTCGCCGCCATCGATCAAGCGAGAAATCGATTGGCTTACCAAGCGTTAGAGCGAGGTTTTGAAGAAACTTTTTGGATCGATTCAGACATTGCGTTTTCACCTGATGATGTGGATCGTATTCGAAGTCACGAACTTCCGCTTTGTTCTGGGATCTATCCCAAGAAAGGACAACGGGCACTGGCGTCGCGTGTGTTACCAGGAACGAAAAGCATTCTCTTTGGTAAAAGCGGAGGGTTGATTGAAATCATGTATGCCGCGACTGGTTTTCTGCATGTGCGAAGGTTTGCTTATGAAACGATCAAGGCAACGCTCGGGCTGTGCGAATGCAATCAACGATTCGGCGAACTGACCGTTCCGTATTTTCAACCGCTGGTGATACCCGATGGCGACAACGGTCACCTCTATTTGGCCGAAGATTACGCCTTCAGTGAACGCGCGCGTCAATGTGGATTTAAAATCATCGCCGATACCGTACCGAGACTTTCGCATATCGGCGTCCACGGCTTCAGTTGGGAAGAAGCTGGTAGTGAGACGACAAGATACGCCGAGTACAGGTATCACCTCGGCTGACTCGTGGTTAAGGTCGGTTCGAATATTAATCAAATACTTAACTCGCGGGCCTGCGGCGAAACCAAGAAACTACCGGTCATTTCGCAGTTTGACTAAACGTGTGCTATAACGCACGCACAGTTGTGACAGTCGGCGCGCAGCGACCGTTGGATTTCTTCGTTTATCCACGCAATCGCGATTGGAACGAGGTTCGCTGCCCGATGACACGGGGTTCAGCCCTACAACGTGAAGGATAACTTAGCGGTATGGCGCGAGCCATCCGGTGACTCGGGCCTCAGCGAGACCGGACGGCTTGCGCCGTATCGCTAAAATCGTAAGTTCGTTTCATTGGTGCACGCATGTCTAATTCACCCATAAAGTTGTTGTTGGTAGACGATGAAGATGACTTCCGTCGCAGCAGCATGAAGTACATGGAACGAAAAGGGCATGACGTCCAAGGCGCGGCCAGTGGTGCCGAAGCGATGGCGACGTTGGAGCGGGAGACGTTTGATGTGGCCGTTTTCGATATGGATATGCCTGGGATGTCGGGACTTGAACTCATGCAACGAGTTCAAGAAGCAAAGATGGACCTCGAAGTTGTTTTCTTGACGGGGCATGGCAGCATCGAAACAGCCGTGGCTGCGATGAAGTTCGGAGCCTTCGACTATTTGACAAAACCGTGTTCGCTGGGTGATCTGGAGCATCACTGCTCGCTCGCTCGCGACCGCAACCAACTTCGCAAGGAGAATACGCAACTCAAAGCAATCGTCTCGCGCGCGACACCGAAGCAAAAATTGATTGGCGAGTCTCAGGCAATGAGAAATGTCATGCGTGTCGTTGAGAAAGTTGCCCCAACCATGAAGCCGGTTTTGATCGAAGGCGAAAGCGGTACGGGCAAAGAGGTCGTCGCGCGGTTGATTCAAGAACAGAGTGAAGTTGCCGAAAAACCTTTTGTGACAATTAACTGCGCTGCCTTGCCGGAACACCTTGTTGAAAGTGAACTATTTGGTCATCAGAAAGGCTCGTTCACAGGCGCCACAACCGAGAAACCGGGTCTGTTTGAAATTGCCGATGGCGGAACCCTGTTCATTGATGAAATCGGCGAACTGCCGCTCGCCCTCCAACCCAAATTGTTGCGAGTTCTCGAAGATGGAACGCTGCGTCGCATCGGGTGCCACCGCGAGCGAAAAGTGAAGGTCCGCATCATCACAGCAACGAATCGAGACCTGTCGCAGGAAGTTAAAGACGGGAACTTTCGCGAAGACCTGTTTTATCGAATCAACGTTTTGTCGCTGACCCTGCCACCACTTCGACAACGCGAAGGCGATGTCGCACTCTTAATCGATAATCTGTTGCCGAAAGGGTGGGCCATCGATAGCGACGCCAAAGAGGCGATGATCAGTTACACATGGCCCGGAAATGTACGCCAACTCATCAACGTGATTGACCGAGCCACCATCCTTGCCGATCATCACGAAATCACGCTGGATGATCTGCCCACCGAGATTGCCCATGGCAACGATGTTCATTCCACGGGCATCCACATCGACAGCGATTCAGCTACCGAGGCCAAATCGCTAGCGAACCTACCGGCCTTCGACTCGCAAGACGTAAAGGTGGATGACTTAGTCAAAGCCCACGTGCTGCAAGTACTCGCTAATGAGAACGGCAACAAGGCACGAGCCGCCCGTAAACTCGGTATCCATCGTCGCAAGCTCTATCGCCTACTGGAGCGTTATGAGCAAGGTAAGATCGCTGACTTGGCCTGAACTTGCTTGGCTAAAATCCCACGACTCTCTTCGCAAAGAAGAGTATGAATACGATTGCCATGACAACGACAGCGCCCCAGAAAATCTTCTCGTGCGGCGTGTCTTTCCACTTGATCTGTCGCATAACTTTGCCTCGTTGTTCAGCGTTGCCGAAAGTGCATCAAATTCACTGCGATATACCTGTGCTTATTTTCGGAACGCTTGAATTTGCTGTTGAACCCGCTTTAGTCGAATCGTTTGGATACTGACCCCCAGTTCGTTCGCCATTTCAGAGTCAGGTTTTGTGCCCAGACGCTTTAGGAGTTTCGCAGTCCACTGTAGTTGCACCTGATGCTGAAAGGGAGCGATGCCTAATGCCACACGTTTGGATCGTACGTGCCTGCGGCCTCGCCCAGTACTGATAGATACATAGTTATCCGCGTGTTTGCCAAGTAGAGCAAGCTCTTTTTCCGTCCACGGTTTACGCAATGCCATCGTCCTAGCGGCGGCGATTCCCATCGACAGCCGCCGGGCGTTGACGACCGTTGTCGAAATCCCCAACTTCGCCGCAAGTGCATTATCCGAAACCGTTCCTAACTTGCGTTCTTGGGTGGCCGTCCACTTGTGAACGCGTTCCGACTGAGCACCCGTCACCGGGGCAATTCCCAGTGATACGCGTTTACTAAACACGGCGGACTTGGTAACACCGATCATGCCTGCCACCTCAGCATCGGAAGCGGTACCAAGCAACGCAATGCGGTCCGTCGTCCAAAAGCAATGGCGATGGTTAGGAATGCCGCGCTCTCGACGTTGCCTCGCGACCTCAACCAAAGGCACTTTAAACTTCTTGGCAACCTGTGTATCTGGCGTTTTTCCAAGGTCTCGAATTGCGGCCGCAGGTAGCGACTTCGATTTGGGGGTTGGTTTCATGATTTATGAGTGACACGATTCAAATGGAAATTGTTGTCGTAATTCCTATCATACGTCCCTACGGGTGCAGATGACTATGTGTACTATGGTCGTGCCCGTTATGGTCGTGCCCGCTATGGTCGTGCCCGCTATGGTCAGGCCCACCGTGCCGATGTCCAGGTAGATTTTCAATTCCGATAGCAAGCAGAACGCCAAGGAATAACGCAAGGGTGAGCTTGCCACGATCATGATCATGGAAGTGAACCTCTGGTAACAGGTCCGCGAGCGCGATGCAAATAAAGAAGCCTGCCGAGACAGCAAGCCCGCTGCCGATGACCAAGCTACTGGCAGAGTCAAGCTGCGTTGCTCCCAGCCAAAACAGCAAGGCTCCACACGGGCAGGCGAGCGAAAAACATAGGTTTACGAGCGAACGTTCACGCCATGACCAACCACTGCGCCGCATGACCGAACCGATCGAGAACGCATCCAGCGGTTTGTGTAACGCAACCGCCAAAAAGGTCCCTAACCCGGCCAAGCCAAGCCAAGCACCGTGGCTCTGATCAGCGGCAACGCTCGCCGCTAACGCGACGCCATCCATCATCGTGTGCAGGCCCAATCCAAATAACATTCCTAACCATCCCCAAGCCGTTGAAGTCGCCTCGGGTTTTATATCGGCCGATTGAGCGTGGCCAGGATTGGGACCGTGATCATCATGGTGGTCATGATCATGCTCATCTGAATGTGCGTGGCAAGTTGTGGTCGTCGTTGTTGGTAACGATTTACCAGGAAGTTCGGTGGCTGGTACGCTGTGGCTGTGCGAATGAAACGCGCGGAGCAACAAAAACATCCCAATCACACCGCCGAGGGCAAAATAAGCGGCGCGGGACGAGGATCCCAGAACTTCGGTCGCATGAGGAAGTAGATGCAAGATTGCAATGCCGAGCATCAAGCCAGAGACAAAACTCATTAGAAGCTGAGTGCGCAGGTGCGTCATGCGAATCAGCATCGGGAGCAATCCACCCGTAAGCGACGCAAGGGCGACCAAAACACAGTAGCTGACGAGTAGCCAGGGGGATATCATTGTTGGTCAGTGGTACGGAGTTTTCAGTGGTCAGCGTTGACGAGCATCCTACGCTTTTGCAATTGTTCTGCAAGTAGGCGAGCCAAAGCAATGGCTTGGAAACCGTTGGCAAGCCGCGAGCCAATACCTTACAATCCCCGAATCCAGCACCTCGACTGACTGATCGGAAGTCGGTTCAAATTGATAAATCCACCTTGTTTTGGATGAGAAAGTATTACGCCGATGCCACGTCGCGACTCGCAACTCAGTGAGCAACTCAATCAAGCTCGCAAAGATATTCGAACTGCGGGATTTCGCGCCACACCCGCTCGTATCGCCACTTTAATAGAGCTTCGCAATTCGAAGTCGCCGATAACGCATGCAGTACTGGCGGAACGGCTTGGAGTCCACGGTTTTGACAAGACCACAGCGTTTCGAAACCTTAATGATCTCGCCGAACGCGGATTGCTTCGTCGCACTGAACTAGGTGACCATGTCTGGCGATTCGAAGCGGTCGACACCAAGGTTGGTCATGAAAACAGCCATCCGCATTTCCTGTGCATTGATTGCGGTGGTGTCACTTGCCTAAACGATTTGAAGTTGACTTCAAACAGCAAGAAGCAGAGCGACTCTATTGGAGAAGTGACCGAGATATTGCTCCGCGGTCACTGCAATGAGTGTAAGTAGCCCTCGTATTTAAAAGACCCCTGCCAGCTTGCGCTGAATGACGTGGATCCCATTATCTCGCCGCGTGCGGGGCTTGTCCCCGTCGGGCCGCGATCACAACCAGATCACGAAGAAGCAATGACGTCGGCCACGGGCGGAGCTTGTCTCCGTCGGGCCATGATCAGAAAATCATCGTACAGCAATGCGTATAACGATTGATTAGCGCTCCACGCGGACTAGCCGCATGATAGGCGAGGCTCACTCCGCCAGCATCTTCTGGTTGGGATTATAGCCCGACGGGGATAAACCCCGTCGTAGCATCCGGTCGGAACAATATTGATTTAAATTTCGCATTTAAATTAAGTGTTAATAGCACAGATTCTGCTGACGAGGCAAAGATTATGCCTTCGCGTCTTTATACAGCACGTTAACAAAGTCCCAATTGACAACATTCCACCACGCGGTCACGTAGTCGGGTCTCTTATTCTGATACTTCAAATAGTAAGCGTGCTCCCAAACATCGACGCCCAGCAGCGGAACCTTGCCCATCGTCACGGGATTGTCTTGGTTCGGTGTTCCCATAACGGCAAGCTTACCACCGTCCATTACCAGCCACGCCCAACCGCTGCCGAACTGTCCTGCCGCTGCGGACGCAAACGCAGTTGTGAACTTATCGAAACTACCAAAGGCTGTGTCGATCGCGTTGCCGACGTCACCCTTACTTTGCTTACCGCCACCTGGAGCCATCATCTGCCAAAACAGCGTATGATTCAAATGGCCTCCACCGTGATTGCGAACGGCGGTGCGGATCGCCTCAGGAACTTTTTCAAGTTCAGCGACCAACTGCGTCGGAGATTTTGCCTGCAAGTCAGCATGCCCCATCAGCGCAGCATTGAGTTTGTCAATGTATGTCTTGTGATGGCGATCATGATGGATTTCCATCGTCTGCGCATCGATATACGGCTCAAGCGCATCGAACGCATAGGGCAATGCAGGCAGCGTTGCATCCGCAGCAGTTGCGGTGGTCGGGGCACTGGTGATTATCGACGCGGCTGCAGCGGCACCGGACAAAATGAGCATCTCTCGACGGCTGATATCGATCTTTGGAACGGGCATGGTTGAGAATCCTGTAATTGGTACATTCGGGGTGGGTCAGCGGAGGTTTCGCAGACTTCGCAACAACAAATTGCAATCGTGAGGCGCGAAGCGTTGGGCACATTGTAACCGGTGAGGTGAGTCGCCGGTCATTACCGAACGATCTGCATTTTGTCGGCGACCAGGACCAAGGAATTGAACTCGCCAGCCGTCATTTTGCCGCGAATAATTACGACTTGGTCCGTTTCGAGTCCAAACAGTTTTCGAGCGTCAACCGACAGTGTTTCACTTTTGTCGTCAACGAACTTGACAATTCCGGTCGGTGCCTTGGCTGCTCGCCGTTTACAGAATGGGCAATTGTCCGCATCGTGGCCTTTTCCATGCCCCTCGGCCGGCAATTCAGATAACACAAACGATGCCTTGCCCCGTTCCCAAGGATCGAGGTCTGTCGAGTGAATTCGACCCATGACCACAAGCGTTTTCGGTTCTCTTTCGGCTGACGACTCCTGAAGAATCGTTGCTGCATCCGAAAGCGAGATGGGATCGTCCAGTGGATCAACGCTTAAATACTTTTCGCGCAAGGATACAACGACAGGATCTTCAGTCGGTCCGCCACACCCACTGATTACAGTTGAAACAACCGCGCACCCTAAAACCCATCGCCAGAAAAACATCGCAAACCCTTGCCGTATATCAACACTTTTCTAGATTCACTACTTCGATTCGCCAGTGAACTTCTGCAACGTTTCGAACGCTGCATCGATCTCAGTCGCAACTTTGTCGTAATCAACACCGTCGCCACCATGCAGCTTTTCATCGACCTTTTCAAACGCATCCAGCAACGACTCAACCGCAGTGGCAACAGCGACCTGGTCGTCTTTACTGAGCGACGCTTTCTCGGCTAACGCCGTCATGTCTTCTAACGCATGGCCCACTTCGTGAACCGCATTGTCTGCCGACGCTCCTTCGCCTTTAGCAAACGCGTCGCGAATTTCATTTCGCAAAGCCACTACCTGGGCAACGCCTTCGGCATAGGTCTCGGCATGCACATGGCCCGCTTCGTGAGCATGCTCCAAATCATCGGCTGCCATCGGTGGCTTGATCGTTGTCGGTGTCTCAACGGCAGCGGGCGGCGTGCAACCTAGTGTCACCAGTCCCAAACACGCCGTCGAAGCTAACAGAAGTCGGAGGCTCAGTTTTCGCATGATAGTTTTTCAGTTTTGTCGCGTGAATGTTAGATTTGAGCTAGCAAAGTTGCATTACTCTTCTTATTTACACAACCAATCTACTTTACACAACCAATCTACTGCCGACTACGATACTCAGGCGAGGGTAGTTCTCTATTTTTGGCAGTGAGTATTGCGTCCCCACGTATCCAATGGTCAGAATTCACGGAATTTGGCCAATGGATTTCGCCAGCTTTTTTATTTTTGTTGCGCATCCAATTGTGAATCAAAGTTTTTGTGCCACGGGGTCGTCGATTTCAGAGATGACATTCCGGTGCTTTCCAGCAGACGTCTGCTCAATTGAGGGGACAAATTGCACCGTGACCGGACAACCGTCGACTTGAAGTGAGATGTGTTTTGCCAAAAGTCTTGCATCGCATGCATTGGCCGGATCGTTTAATTCGACGAGTGCCAAAATCGAGTAGTCGGCCCGCTGGCGAATTTGGTAGCGCCGAACGTACTTAAAATAATTCTCCTCGAAAAGCGAATCCACCACGGTCGGATGGAGGCAGCGGCCGGATTGTGTATAAAGCAGATCACCGCAGCGTCCGGAGACATTTTTCAAAATCGCAAAACCGCGTTCCGTAACCTCGATGGGCCGCTCCGTAACGTCGCCAATATCATAGCGCAGCAATGGGAAAGAAGGATTATTCAAATTGGTTAGCGCGATGTCAAAGTACGCGTCCTGCCGAGGTAGGGCCTCCATAAACACTAAATCTTCCCGCACATGCAACGAGCCATCTGGCCACTGCCCGGCAACAAATCCGAACTCCACGCAACCATACTGAACAATACAGGGCGCACCCAAGCCATCTTGGACGGTTCGTACAACATGCTCGGAGGCAGGTTCTGCGGTTAAATTGATGACTTTAAGCGACGGACAGTGGAACCCTTGTTTTTTAGCCTCGAGTGCGAGCAAATAGGCGGCCCGGCTATAAGAATAGATTGCCGAAGGCTTGAATGCCTCAATCTTCTCCAGATAGCGCTGCAAGTCTTTCGCACCGAGCGTCAGGGCTGATAGCCTCATTCGATTTCGCAGTTGGTCTTCGGCATATTCGCTAAAACTCTTGATTTTTCCCGCCACACCTAGTGTGTTGGTTGGGCTCACATTCCACAGAAATACCATCCGATCAAAAATGTCGTGCCCCCACATACGATAGTAGCGGTAATTAGTACGCAACATTTCACAATGAGAATCGTGTCCACGATAGGCCATCAGCGGAGAGCTTGTGGAGCCAGAAGTTCGATGCCAACGACCGGGTTCAGGCTTTTCAGACAGAAAGTCGCGTGGGTTTGCCCGCAGGCATGACTTTTGCAAAAGGGGGACCGAGCCAGTATATTCTTCAAGCGATTCAAAATGTTTAGGCAGATTCCATTCCGCTTGAATACTACGATAGTAAGGAACGTGGTTTATGGCATGTGTCCAAACTTCATTCAAACGTTGCAACTGAAACGTGCTAATTTGCGAGCGATTCCAACCTTCGCGTTCTTCCAATTCGGCAAACGACTTATAAGCCTCCCTAAATCTAGGTAAGTATCGAGCAATTCTCATGATTTCGCTCGCTTATTATTTATCGCTTGCTGGTAAATCGCCATCAAACTTTGATGGTTTGTTTCCAAGCGATAGCGTTCTTCATATTCCGCGCGGGCCGACGTTCTCATCCGCGATAGTCGATTCGAGTCAGGCCACAACTGTCCAACAAGAGTTGCTAGCGCAGCGGGATTGCCGGGCTCGAAAAGAAGTCCAGTATGGTCGTGGGATACGAGTTCTTGCATGGCCCCTAACCGAGACGCAATCACAGGAGTCCCCTTTGCAAATGCCTCGATGATGGTCCGCGGCATGCCTTCGTACCACAATGAAGGAAAAACCAGGAAAGCCGCGTCTCCGACAAGTTGGGCCACCTCACGGGGCGGCAAATGTCCCATCCATGTAATGCGACCATCCTGATCAGCAGCGTCTTTAACGATGGACTCCATGGGACCTGCCCCCACGATCTTCAAGGGCACAGCACTGTCCAATTGACGCCAAGCCTCTAACAGCGTGTTGATTCCTTTTTCTTCCGACAATCGGCCAACGAAAATGGCAAACTTGCCGAGTCCCTTCTCTGGGCCGGGGTCTGGATAAACAAAGTTTGGTTTCACGACGATCTTATTTTCCGGCAAGCCTCCACGAATAAATACTTTGCGGCCAAATTCAGTCAATGCGATATAACAATCAACCGCATTTTGCCAGGTACGCAGCAATCGATGCGTTGATAACATCGCGGCGACAACCGTCGACGCCTTTCGATCCTTACGGTAACATGCATGAACGATGGCCGGCCAGGCGAACCTCCGTCCCATGCATGATTCACAAATCTTTTGGTTTCGCAGGAAGTAGGCATCCGGGCAAATGAGACGAAAGTTTCGCAAAGTCTGAATGACAGGGACGCCTTCTTTACGCGCCGCGTAGTAGCCCGCTGGTGAAATCAACGGAAAGGTATTATTGAAGTGAGCGATCTCAGGTCGATGCTTGCGTATTAGTTCATTGATCTCGCCATAGCTAGTGCGATTCCAAAACGTTCTCCTTGCAATTTCTAAACCGCTCATATTTTTGATTGCGTCGTTGTGTATTCGATATTGAATCACTTCATGACCAAATGCCTCCAGCATGGCGACCTCTGCGACAACGCTCTGGTCTTCACCACCGGCTTGCTGATATTGATTATGAGCAATAAGAATTTTCATGGTTACACCTCTCCGTACTGATTGATTCGGGACAATATCGATAAATCACGATCGCGCTTAACCCAACACCGTAAATTGTCCAAAACCAAATGCCTCCCACTGGGCCCTCTAAATACACATCAAAAGTCGCGCGAGCTATCAAAGCTGCCCAATAAGCCAATAAAAAAACGAACAGACTATTCCATTTTGGATCAGACTCAGCGAAACTCCTGATGCTGCTTCGCAAGATCAAAATGGCCCAAAGTATTTGCGGAAGCATCCACAATAGGAAACCAGGGACACCAGACCGCGCGAGCATCGTCAGATGACCGTTATGCGGGCTCCGAAGGAGCCCCTCCCAGTCCGTTCCCTGATAGCCGTCCGCATCCGCTAGGTTAATTCCAAAGCCTTTGCCTTGCCAGTAATAATCGCCATTCCAAGTGTAATTGACGATATCTGTCCACCAGTTGATGCGCCACTGCTTGGTCGAATCAAGCCCTTTGTCTGACGAACTCCCAAAAACGCTGGCTAGGCTTTCGGTTATCTGATCCGTCGAAAACTCGCGATCTTTTCCGGGAACAGCGACTTTGAGGTCGATCACAGCCAACAACAGCAGGCCACAGATACCCGTGACGATGATTACCCACAATTGTCGGTTAAATGGTCGATAGATTAGGCAAATCCCGTAGGCCAAGAGGAAAGCCAGTAAACCACCACGACTGGCAGCTCCCATAACTGCCACACAACCCAGCAGAAGCAGGATCCAGCCGAGGCTCACGCGGCGTCCCAAGCCGCTGGCCCAGAACGCAAACACACCAGAAAGGTGCACCAGTACGTCGCCTACCTTGACATCGATCATAGCCACATTCGCCCAAGGCCAATTCGGTACGAGCTCCAATAGACTAACGACGTAGGTAAACGGGACTACCAAGACAAAGATCATCGCGAAATTTGAATATCGCTCAATCAGCAGTTGAAGTCGTGCAGGCTCACTCAATAGCACTCCCATGACCAGGAACACAAAAGCGGCATAGCCCCAAATCATCGCATCGCGAATGGAGTCAATCCCATACGTCGACACATGGGGAATCATTGTCCACGTCCCCCATGCCGCTAGTGCCAGTAAAGGCCACACCGCCGGGCAGATGATGACGTATTTCCAACCCCAACGCAGGAACACGTAGACACCCGAGAGCAAAGCCAATTCACCGACGAACAGGGGAGCGACCCCCAAATAGGCAAAGCCTTTTCCGAACAGGGCATAACCCAACAGCAAGAAACACAAGGCGTCAAGCCATCTCGCCTGCGCAATGCTACCTGGAGTTGGGCTACCTGCAGTCGGCAACTCTCGAGCCTCATCTTCGGACGGCGAATTGGACACCGCGGGTGCATCTGCGTATCGGAGGTTTATAATCGCACCTCATAACGTTCGTCCACCAATTGCCCAAGCGTGCGATTCAGGCTGCGTCGGGTAATCTGCTTGACTAAGTGTCGCCAAATACCCGCTGGCGACCAGGAACAATTTAGCTCTTGCAAATGCGTTTCTAGACACAACCGGACTTCATCAAGAAACGTCGTCTGTTGTTGCCTTGATCCGAACGATTCAAAATAGCGCTGCACAAGTGAGGATGCAACGAATAGTTGACGCTTCCGAGCGGCGGGGTTTCCTAATGTACTCTTGACACTGACTGCCACGGAGAACAGCAGGTAAGCGATGTCACGTGACATGGGACAATGATTCTGCGACACGTCGGCACAGCGGAAGTACTCCGCCGGCAGGCCGGGATCGATAAAACTGAGAGTCCGCGCCGCCGAATCGTAGAGAATATTTTTGAGATTTAAATCGCCATACATAAATCCCTCGGACCACAACACCTGCAAGCTGGCCAGCATGGCTTCCACTATCGACTCGATCTCCGTTGCAGCAGGGACGTTCGAGTGCAGCCAAACATCCAGAGATACTCCAGTTAGCGCACTCATGACCAGTGCCAAAGGATTGTCCGAAGCGTATAGCAAAACCGGAGAACGAATGGTCCATCCATCGCACACGTTTTTAGGGAGCGATTCGCTAAGAATGTTCAGGCCGTTCATTTCGCTAAGAAATGCTTCCCGGTCTTCCGCCACCGCATGTTTGTAAAGTTTCACGACGACTGTGTGCTCAACTGGCTGAACAACGAAATCTCGCTTGCATTGCGCCAAAAAGAGCCGGGCTTGATATCCTTGGCCGATCCACTTGATATTCCAAGATGCAGCCGGTTCGTTGGGTGTGAATTGCTTCAGCACGCGCACAACTTCTAAATGGGGCGTGAGGGATTCATTCTTCATCGCGCGGGGTTCACATGCGTTCATGGATCAGTCTCTCACTAAGTCTCTTGAGAATGATCTCGTTCACCTCCGCGACGACTTTTGTCAGAGGTTGTGAGCCGTCCACAATCCGTCCATTCGGCAATTGACCGACTAATTCTCGATAGGCCAATCGTTGTTTTGCGGACACATCGAAGCTGACCTCTTGTTTACGCGATTGAACAATTTCCGCAGGAACATCGAGCAAGATTAGTAGTTCTGGCTGGGGGATCCAACGCCAAATCCAGGACAACAAATAGGCGGGACCAGAATAACGGTAGCGAACTGGATCTACGAGACAATCAATCACGTGTCGATCATGGATGACCAACGAACTACGTACTAGCGCTGGATAGACCGTCAAGTAGTACCCGGGCGAATAGTAGGTCCACCAGTAAAGCACTGCACGGACGACCGACGAAAAGCGTGAGCGGGGTAGAATATCGTGGGGTTGCGACGGATTGCCCACTTGTCGATTCAAAATCTTTGGAGGGAAGCTGCGGCAAATTGAACCTAAAAAAGCAGGCGATAAAGCTTGCTGGACTTCACGTGCAACCGACGATTTTCCAGCACCGTCGGGGCCTAATAACGCAATATGGAATCCGCTTGGCGCGAACCAACGGCGGCTGCGGCGTCCCAATCCACGACAGACATTCCCTATGACCTGCAGCGGATGCCGCATCACCGCTCGCCAAATCAGCTTTCGTCGCAAGGTCGCGAGAGCGGCTTGAATCGGTGACCAATCGCCCATAACGGCAGCTTTCGCCACCTTGTCACTGCTCGGCTTATCCAAGAATCGTTCCAATTGTTGTTGGCATCCTTTTGGATCCGACTGATACAGTTGGCTAAGTCGCAGAGCATGTTCTGAAGTGAGCTGACACTTGACTATCCTGCGAATCAAATAGCAGGCGAATTCGATATCGGCGGCAGGAACCCAAAACTGCTTGTAGCGTCGCCGACCGCGAAGAATTTCCTCGCCTGAATAGAATTGCAATCGCTTGTTGAAATGACATCCGTCGCTAACGTCGAGTTGCAAGAATTCCGGAACATCGCCCTTAATTCTCAAGACAATTCCATGAGCTCCGCCGCAGACCCATTGCACAATTTCGATTTCGTTTCCAAGCGCTCCGGAGAGCGCCGCGTAGAGTTGATCAGGCAATACGCTTTCCGGCATAATGCAATCCACATCCGACGCGATACGCTCGGGGTAATCTGAGTATCCGTGAAGAATGCAGTACGGAATATTTTGCTGATCGAGAGTTTCAAAAACTCGCAGCATAATTTCCTCGCGTCGACGGCGACCGGCCGCGGGTGCTGGCTGCTGGCAATCCTGCCCGTCATCTTTGTTTGCCTCCGCTTGGCCCGACTTCGGTAAGTTCGTATTCGACGATTGGAATTCAGCCATGGTTGCTCGATAAGTCTTATAAAATAGCGACAGCAGAACCACGTCGGTTGCCATCATGCCCAGCACGACGCCGTAGATACCCAGCCATGGAATTAGGATCGCCCCCAATGGTACCACGATACAAGTAGCATATAATTCGCACATAAAGATTTGCTTCGTACGGCGTGTCGCGCGCAGTGTGGCTGCGAAAACAATGCAGAGATAACTAACGAAAGCGGACGCCGCATACAGCATCAAAACATAATCATTCCCTGCGTATTTGTTACCAAAAACATACGTGAGAATATGGCCAGAAAGCAGGCCCACGAATAAGCAATAGATGCCTAAGAGCGGCGTTATGACTAGAAACGCGTAGGCAACGTCTCGGCGGAACGCGAGTGGCCCGCGATGTTCGAGTGTGCTCGCCAATCGAATGGGAAGCGAGGTGCTTAAGGCTTGGGCCAAGATCCGCATGGGCCCGAATATCGTATGTATCGCCCGCAATACCCCCGCCGCCCAAGTTCCCAG
Organism: Planctomycetaceae bacterium; assembly: GCA_043775635.1. Classification (GTDB taxonomy): domain Bacteria; phylum Planctomycetota; class Planctomycetia; order Pirellulales; family Pirellulaceae; genus UBA6163. The sequence goes on from JAYVSE010000027.1 coordinate 14,273, forward strand.
CAAAGCCGCTGCCAAGAAAATCAACAACTGGCTTGAGCACCAATTACCAACGATATAACCCCCGGCTAGCCATTTTCCAAAGTGCCAATTCTCTTGGGTAATGTTGAAATCAAACACCCAATCAAGGCTTCGACGCAACTGCCATAGGCCTACCACTGCCGCAATCGTCGAAGCCCCAGCGATCGAATAAAGTGCCAAGCTTCCGGTCAAGCCACCTCGCCACCACAATAGGGCGATGGCGACCGTTTGGCCACCGTACGCGATCGCATCAATGGCAAAAGCCATCGACGTGCGACACTCCGTATACAGTACGCGGCGCATGAACTCTTGAAATTGCCACGCAAAGACTGCAGGCACCATCGCCAATAGTAATGGAGCCACTTCCCAACCTAAGAATATGCTAAATCCCCAGGCAATGGAGACTAGCCCGCTGAAGCCAAGTACGATCGCTAATTGGTTCACAGCGCTAGTTGACGTGTAACGCACATAGTCGGCACCATGCCGTGAAACCCCGAGCACATTGTGTGGCTGAGTTACCAATGCGGATTGAATGCTATTGGAAAACAGAAGTATGGAATGCACGAGGACAAACGCCCCGAAAGCCGCAGCCGAATTGAGCCCGCGGGCCAACAGAATCATCGTGACGAAGTTCGCACCAGAAATTAGCACTTGGTCCGCAATCGACCAGACGTTGTTGCCGATTCCAAATGACCTACTCTTGGAAAGAATTTGCGTGGAATCGATAACAGGTGACGACATAACAATTTCGGTAGTACAAGAAACTTTCGATTCTACAAACAGCCTCCCTCGATAACAAATCCGGCTGTATTTCGCGTTATAAGGAGCGGTACAACCAGCTAGGAATTCGCTGACAACGCTTATTCAAAACCACGCCCAAGAGATTAGCCCCCGAGCGAATCAGGAGTTCCTTGACGCGCAAGGCAACTTCCCACCTGACTCGCTCCGCCTCAACCACCAGCAACACCCCCTCCAGCAAACTGCTCAGCGACAGGCTCGGTCCGGCTTCCGCTGACTCGCAAAGATCGAAAACAATGAGCTCATACTCATGCAGGGATCGAATCAGTCTGGACATCTTCTCCAGGGAGACGACAAGATTGAAGTCCCCTACAAAGTATCCTATGGTCAGCAGCGAGAGGTTGGAAATGTGCGACTCTTGTATGGCAGGATGGTCCCGGCCTTCGTTCGCCAACGCCTCAGAAAGACCCGGGCCACGCTCCACAGCGAATGCTTGGTGAATCGCCGGACGTTTCCAATTTAGGTCGACAAGCAGGACACGCATTCCGGTCGCCGCCGCCGCCACCGACAACTCAATGGCCACTGTGCTCACGCCTTCGCCCGGATAACAACTGGTAATCCCCAACGTCGTCACCGGGTTCTCCGCGTCGCACGTACCCACTGAGCAAGCGCGCAATAGCGTCAAATAATAATGCTGAGCTTCAGACGCTTGTTCAGGCAAAGCCCGTGGATGGTTCGGTTGTTGCAAGCGGCGCAAGTTAGATTGGGTAATCACGCTGGATTCCTACCATTCAGAGCCAATTGTCGACTGTCGAGGCGTGGGATTGAAACCAAGAGAGGAAGGTTGAGTTTTGCCTCGATATCTTCAGGCGTCTTCAGCGAATGATCCAATGCATCACAAAGTATTGCAAAACCAATCGCCACCACCACGCCACCGAACAGCCCGGCAATTAGGTTCAGGAGAATTTTAGGGCTGATCGGTTTTTCGGTATAAGTAGCTGGTTGAACGATGTTGATGTTGGAAATCCGCGCCGCCTCCATGGAATGATCAATATGAGCTTGTTCAAGGTTGTCGGTGTACTTGCGATAACTAATCTCTTGAAGTTGAACTTCTCGCTGCAGCGTGGCGATTCGCAATTCGTTTGCAATTTGAGTTTTGAAAAGTTCTTTAGCGTTCTCCACTTGCCCACGCAATGAATCAGCCCTTGCTTGAGCGGACGCCAGCATTGCTTGTTGTTGCAATCGTCTCATGTCAAGCTCTTCATAGATGCGGTTAGGGCCTTCGGTTACTGTACTCCTTGATCCTTGTTCTTCGCTTAAAATGGCCTGCGCTTCGACAATTTGCTTGCGGATGATCTTCAATTCCGGATGATAGTCCGTCACCTTGCCCGCCAATTCCTTTTCTTGTAGTTGGAGGTTGTAGAGCGATTGACGCATGCCGTCTGCCGCCGGATTGCTCAGCCCAACGGTGGTGGCGACATGCGTGGACGATAGTGGTTTCAACGTGTCAGCCAATGCCTCAATCTCGGATCTCGTTGCAACGACTAGGGTATCGGAGGACAGTAGCTCGTCTTCCAGTCGACTGAGCCGTGAGACCAGCAATTCCCGCTGGCTATCAGGAGCAGCCAGTTTAGTTTCCTGCTTTAAGTTCCTCAGGCATTCCTCGGACATGGTCAGTTCAAGTCGCAATCGCTCCGTTTGTTGCTCCAGGAAGGGGAGAGCATTGGGGGTTCGATTTAAGCCTGCATGTGCATCCAAATACACTTCCGTGAATTTAGCGACGACGGTTTGTGCCAACTTTGGACTACCCGATCGATAAGAAAGTGATAACAAATCGGTCTTATTGAAAGCCTTTGCCGAAAAATTTTTACTAAGCTTGCCCAGGGCCTGTTCTTTCTCACTCTGTGGCGCAAGCAAGAGAATCTGTATCGGCACACCTCGCGACGACGCGGCAGTCTGTGTGACAGAGCTGACTGTCTTCGGCTCGGTCACTAACACCTGGGTGGAAACGGTCGAGCCTTCATTCTCAAGAATTAAATCGGGCCCAAGTGCTTCGACGACCTTTTCCGCTAAAGCACGACTTTTGAGCAACTCTACCGCTGTGTTGATTTCACTTTCACGCGATTCTGGAATCGACATCATCGCCGCTTGCCCAAATGTCGCGGTTGGATCTAACCTCACATTCTCTCGCCCCAATCTCACATACAGAATGCTTTCTGATCGGTAGACCGGAGTCGAAAGAAATGAGATGGCCACGGCTACCAATAAAACCAATGTGAACGCGCAAACTGATTTCTTGTAATGCCTGCTAAGTTGAAGATAGAAATCGCGACGCGAGTAATTCAAATTGGGGACGCCTTGGCGAGCCGGTTTCTTTGTTGTACTGTTCATGTTTGCAGACTTCCTGAACTCGCACCGTCGCAATGTACGATGTCTCTAGGAATAATGAATTTTGACATAAGTAAATAGTTCATTACCATCATGCGATGACGCCCCGACAGATTTTTTGGAGTTCTCAGATTTTTCCGAAATCAACGCTGTTTAGTACCATTCGATCAGTTACTTTCAAATCTTAACGAAGCGGCAAGGCGATTGCCGCCGGTATTGCATGATGAGAAAAACCGGTGGCTATCGCTATTCCGCTCAGTAATTGATCGAACAATCCTTAGCGACGAAAAGCTGGGAAACTCGTGCGATCGCGTCAAAGTTTAACACATAAAGTCTAATCAAGCGGTTCCCGAGATTCAAGCGGCTACCCACCGCATTGACGAGTGCGACTCCGCCTGTGGCCGCTAACCAGAGACGCAGACATCCGACGATCCGCTAGTTATAATTTGCGTCTTACACACGCTGAAATCGAAAATCTGTGAAAAACCATTAACTTACGAATTCCGAGACCGGTTCGGTGGGTGGTTCTGAGTGTGACGCGTTACTGAAAACTTGCTTAACAGCCGGAAATTTCGCTTGACTCGAACATCCGGCCGACAAAACCGATCGTTACACATCACACATGCGTATTGGAAATGTATCGATTGCCCACGCAATCACCCTGGCCCCCATGGAGGAACACACCAATTATCCGTTTCGACTGCTGTGCAAGCAATTGGGGGCGAGTCTGGTCTGTGGCGAGCGTGTGGATGCAAGTGATGTCGCCAAACGGGATCGCCGCGCGATCAAGCTGCTGCATACGAATCCCACGGAGAAACCGGCCGTTGGCCAAATCAGTGGCAATGACGCGCATGTAATGGCCGAGGCGGCTAAGGTTGTCGTCGAACAGGGATTTTCGATTGTCGATCTCAATTTTGAATGCCCTATCCGGAGACTGATCGGTCGCGGTGAAGGCGGTGCGCTGATGGCAGATCCGCCCGCTATCGCGCGGTTGGTGGCTGCGGTTGTCAAAGCGGTTGACATCCCCGTGACAATCAAGATTCGTACAGGACCCGATGGCGAACATGAGACTGCGGTCGAAGTCGCGCGACTCGCCGAATTGGCTGGTGTCGCTGCGGTGGATGTTCACGCGCGCAGCGTCGCACAAAGTTATGTTGGTGGCCCCGATTGGTCCGTCGTGGCAAGAGTCAAGCAAGCGGTGAATATTCCGGTCCTGGGCAGCGGTGGCGTCCGCGAAGCTATCGACGCAGTCCACTTCCTCAACGAAACGGGTGCCGACGGTGTTGCCATCGGTCGTGGATGCTTGGGGAATCCATGGATCTTTCAGCAAGCTCGGGCGCTCGTTCTGGGAGGTGCGACCATCGCCGCGCCCAGCATGGGTGAACGCGCTCGCGTGTTACTGCAGCTCGTCGAGGGCGAATTTGATCTCTACGGAAGTCCGCTGGCGATTAGACGATTGCCTCGCGTGGCCTGCTACTTCGCCAAATTCCTTCCCGACTTCGCCGCGTTTCGCGACGAGATTCAACGAGTAAAGAATTATCCGGATTTCAAGCGACTGGTCAGAACGCATTTTGCCGCGTAAGCCTGAATTTAAATCTAAAAGCGAAATTTTGAATCGATATTGTTACGACCGGATGCTGAGTCTTCCGTGGTGCCTTTCGCACCGCGAAAGAGTGCTCTTTCG
>JAYVSE010000028.1:0-28271 GCA_043775635.1 Planctomycetaceae bacterium
CAGTTGGCTAAAAGAGAACTTTGGATACGGGCTCCACTACACTCGCCGCCTTGATTTAACCCCTACTCCAGAGGAACAAAACTTGCGCAAACCAAAACCCGCTGCAATACCAAATTTTTAACATAGCCAGGGGCAACGCCGTGAAGGATAATTTAGCGGAATGGCGCGAGCCATCCGGTGCCTCAAGCTTCAGAGAGACCGGACGGCTCGCTCCGTACCGCTACAACCGTTTAATTTGCTGAAGAAAAATCCTTCACGGGGTTGGGCGATGCCCCCTGGCTACGTTGAGTTTGGCTTTTGGGCAAGCAACCGATCGCTCGAAACCCTCTGATTCGTCATTTCGATTGCGGTGATCAGCGCCTTCGCTTTGTTAACCGTTTCTTCGTACTCGGTGTTGGGGTCACTGTCGGCAACAACGCCGCAACCAGCCTGGATATGGACCACACCATTCTTGACGACCATTGTCCTCAGCGCGATGCACGTATCCATATTGCCGCGATAGTCGATGTAGCCGACGGCACCGCCATAGGGACCACGACGATGCGGTTCAATCTCATCAATAATCTCCATGGCGCGAACTTTGGGTGCACCGGAGACGGTTCCGGCTGGCAAGCAAGCTTTTAACGCATCAAAACAATCCAAGCCGTCTCGAAGCTGTCCTTGCACCTCACTACTGATATGCATGACATGGCTATAGCGTTCGACGACCATGACTTCGGTCAATTCTATGCTGCCGAACGCCGCGACTCGCCCAACGTCATTTCGTCCTAGGTCGACCAGCATTACATGTTCGGCACGTTCTTTGGGATCCGCTAACAAATCGATTTCAAGCTGGCGATCTTCGCGATCGTCCTTGCCGCGCGGTCGAGTGCCGGCAAGTGGTCGAACCGTAACCCGTCCATCTGCCACGCGGCACATGATTTCCGGTGAGCATCCAATCAGGTCGGCATCACAAGTTCGCAAAAAGAACATGAACGGACTGGGGTTTACGACTCGTAGGCTGCGGTAGATCTCGATCGATGGCACATCCGTTTTGATCGAGAAGCGTTGGCTCGGAACGACTTGGAAAATATCTCCAGCAAGGATGTACTGCACGCAGTGCTTGATAGCCGCACAAAATGACTCACGAGTAAAATTCGACTCGACCTGCAATGGAGCGATCGAATCGCTCGATGGTAAGTCAATGGAAGACAGCGGCGACGGCTGTGAAAGCCTCATTGCGAAATCATCAAGCCTAGCGGTGGCGTCGCGATAACTTGCGTTTGGATCCGCTTGTTTACCATCAGCGAGCGTTACCAAAACGATCGTCTTCTTAACATTGTCGAAAATCAACATCGTTTGATAAAACGAAAAATCGAGGTCCGGTAAACCTCGATCATCGAAGGGAGCGTTGGGCAGATTCTCAACGTATCGCACGACGTCATAGCCGGCATACCCAATGGCACCGCCGATGAAAGGCGGCAAGGTTGCATTCGGGGCAACAGTCGCCGTCAAGTGCTTTCGCAATTCATCTAACGGATCACTGCACTGAAATGATTGATGGTGACCAGCCTCGTTGCTGACCGTAACCAACGTGCCGACCGCCGAGAATCGCTTGACGGGTTCGGTTGCCAGAAAGCTGTAGCGGCCAACCTTTTCGCCACCAACCACACTTTCGAATAGACAACCTGGGCCACCGCGATCCAGACATCGAAAGGCCGAAACGGGAGTATGGGTGTCGCTGAGGAGGCGGCGAAAGATCGGAATGAACTCGTATTGCGATGCCAATCGCAAGAAATCATCAAAGTCGGGACCGTGCATCAATACTGTTGTTGGTGGGAGTAGCGAGAAATTCAATCCAGTTTGAATTCGTCGCGATTCTGATAAAGCGGTAAATATCGGTAATAAACTTCCAAGATCATGGCAGACATCGCCGTCGTGTAAAGCCTTCCTCCGACGTCGCCATGCGTATCCTTAAAATGCCAGCTTCCCGCTTCGTGCCCTGCTGTCGCTTGAGTCTTGATGAGATGCTCACGAACCGGAACATGCCATGCTGTCCACTCGCGATGCCGAGCGTGGTGGAGCGCGAGTGTGGCGTAATAATCATGATATACATCGGTAAATTTCGGGCCGGATTCGGCAAGCCGATCCAAGGCAAAGCGGAAATTGGATGGCTTGGGCGATTGACCAAGATATAACAGCATGCATAGGCCAACCGCCGTTGTTGTACGTCTGGGGTCGGTCGATTGATATCCGAATTCGTAAATTTCTGGCTTGGAAAGGCCTCGAACGTACGCCTCTGCCCTAGCAAGTGTGTCGGTCCGCAGCACGACGCCACCGTGTTGTGCAGAAACGAGCGACAAGACCTGCCAGCACGTCACTGTCATGTCGCCAGGGCTGCCAGGGACGTAACGCCAGCCGCCCTTAATATGTTGTGCCGTCATCGTAAAAGACGCTCCGCCATTGACGAGGGAAAACAGATCGCTGTCCGTCTTCCCTAGGTAACGCGTCATCGCCATCGCTTCGGATAACGCCATCATCGCGATGCCGTGGCCGTACATGCTTCCCGATTGAAGGTCAAAGCCAAAGTTGGTTGGCTTCGCAACTTCGCGAAGGAAGTAGAGTCCCCGCCGTACGTTGTCAGCGTAGATCCCTTCGTGCTGCGAGTACCCTGCACCCAAAAACGCCAGTAGCGCCAAACCCGTGGCAGCCGTTGCGGGCTTTTCATTTCCCGACGAATCGAGCGAGTTTCCGCACCTCCCATTGCAGGGCTCTTGTGATAAATCGAAGCTCCAAGAGCCGTCTCTTTGTTGGTGCTCAGCCAACCATTTCAGCGCGGCTTCCACCGCGTCTTCGCTCGCGGGAGTTGCCCCATATTTCGCACCCAGCTCGCTGCGACTGCTCGCATCACGGCGATAGATTCCGCCGACAGGTAACTGAATCGAATTCGATGCTGAGTCGGATACGGTCGAGAATGACGCAGCCAAGTCAGTGGGCTCTACCAGCGTCGATTGTGCCGCCGAAAGCGTTGGTTCCAAATGTACCGAGGGCGCTGCGACAGCGAAGTCGTTCACCGAAATTTTGCTCGGGATCTCGGCTGATTCCTCTGAATCCATCGCCAGGTGTTCTTGTTCAATTGCGAAATGCTGCAACGGCACTGGCTCGGAATTCGGCGTATCGAATGTGGCAAGAAGGGACACAACTCCCTGTTTGGCTGCATGAACGTGGAATAAAACGAGCGTGAGAATCAAAATCGTGTGAACGATTGTGCTGACCAACCAAGCGGGGATTCGATCTCCTTGTAGCCAAGATTTAGGCTTAGGAGGTGCACCAGAAACCGGTCCCATTTCAGGACAAGGAGTGGTTGCGTTGAGCAATCTCGGGGCCGCTAAATCTCCAATCCGTTTTTGCCTTCCCTTTGAGTCAACCTGACTTTTTGACGACACGGAAACGCCTACACCAGCCGAACTGCTAGAAAGCAGCGATTGATCAGCGGGAGACGCAGGAGTATTCATCGAGGCGACGGTGTAGACGCGCGAGAGAGCCGATAGGCTAAAGTATACACCCCAATTGAAGCCGCCGGTCGATTTGTATCACAAACGTTGCCTTAGGTTGAGTTTTGCTCTTTTTGCATATCAAAAAGCAAGCAAAGTGAGCATTGTAGAACAATTGTCCTCAATTGTTTGATACCCTGGATCGAGTGCACCCACGGAACAATTGAGGACAATTGTTCTACACTAAGCGGCTTCGCCGCTCGAAAAATGCAAAACTCGAACTTAGAGTGGAAAATCTTCTTCCGATGCGTTGTTGGCGTACAGAGGCATGTGGCGGTAGTAAACCTCCAAGATCATCGTCGCGAACGAAGTAGACGCTAACCGACCACCTTCTTTTGGGCCATGACCGCCGTCTGCGAAGTGCCAACTGCCCGTTGCACCCGCCGTGGTGCTTTGTACCGATACAAGCCAATCCCGCAATTCAACATTGAATTTGTCCCATTCGGGACCACCGAAGTGCCGAAGCACCTGAGCCGCGTAATAGTCATAGTAAATGTCTTGCTTGCGGACGCCCATTTTTACGAGGTTTTTTACACCTTCCTGAATCCCAGGGTGAGTTTTGTCCCAACCGGTATACATACGGCACAGCAGCCCGACGGCGGTACAAGCAGGGGCGGCAGTGGCAGCGGTTACTTTATCGGTGTAGCCATAAATGGAACCGTTGTTGGATCCCACATGGTCAAGGAAATTGATCGATCCTTTGACAGCCAACGGCGGTACGACAAGGTGGCCCATGTAACCGCTCTTCATTGCCATCACGTGCCAGCCAGTAGCGGATGTGTCGCTTTCCCCCGTTGCCGGAGCTGTGTAACGCCATCCGCCATCCGAAGTACTTTGCGCATAGTACGTGAAATTGAGTGCTGCTTGGGCGGGTAGCATGAGTGCCGAGTCCTCGGTCATCGCGTACGCTTCGCACAGCAAAATGGTGACCAAGCCGTGCGAATATAAGTTTCCGGCAGCATCCGTAAAGTCCATCATGGGCATGCCGTTAACGTTGCCAGACTTGCCATTTCTCGCCAGAAATAACAGCCCTCGACGGACCGTTTCCTTGTAATCCCCAACCATGTGAGTTTGGCCAGCACCAAGAAATGGAAGTAATGCCATGGCAGTAGCACCGTTGAATGATTTCGCAAAAGCGGGCTCACCTGGATCTCCGCAAGCTCCGCGGCAAACTAGGTTGTGCTGGTAAGTCCAGCCACCGTCGCCTTCGCCACCGTTTACCTGATGCAAGGCGAGCCATTTCAGCCCCTTATTGACGGCCGATTCGCTACTTTCATTGCCGCCGTACTTACGAAGCAGTTGCTTTTTCATGTCAACACTGCGGCTATTAAACGACTGCGAAGTCATCGATGCCAGTGATTGCAAGGCAGCGCCCGTGGGTGCCATGTCAGCCGCAAAATCGGTCACATCCACCGGACTCATCGCAACTTCCATTGGCATGTCGACCGCCATCGGCTCGACGTTTTCCATCGTTTCCGGCATATCGACCATCGGTTCGGACATCTCTTCACTTTCGACAACTTCACCCGGATCGACTTCTTCAATCGTAAATTCTTCAATCTCGGGGCCGTCTTCTCCATTGCTGGATGCCGTCAGCACATTGATAATTTTCACCGGGTTAGCAATGGTCATAATGCCGAGCAAAACCAGCACCAAAGCGTGGACAAACATGCTGACAAACCAAGCCGGAACCGCTTGAAACAGAATGAAGTGTCGTCGATGACCTGATTCAGGAGTTTCAGTGCCGTTAGCGGTTTCGTCGTTCGTTGCAGCAGGAGCTTGGGTCGGGTTAACCATTGGATGAATCGTGCTTAATGGGATAGGTGAGAAGCAAAAAACGACTATTTAAGCGCATTGTATTAACGAGTTCGACTACTCAAGGTACTCAATTCGCCAACGACTTTCTAGGCCGACTATACCAAGTCGACTCCGATGTCCTTGTTCCGAATCTCGTGGAATTAACGAAAATGCGAAGCATTTTGTTAGCGGTACGGCGCGAGCCGCCCGGTGTTTTGCGAACCGGCAACGGACGGCTCGCGGGCTGTTGATTTAGTGAGCCGTACGCGCTAACGTCGGGCGCTACGGCAGGACGCCTACCGTTGACGGCCCGTGGCTAGCGCCAACGGCTCACTAAAATGATGAAACCCACTAAACCAACAGCCCGCTCGCGCCATGCCGCTAAATTATTGTTCACGGCGTAGGGATGAACCCCGCGTTTCCTGCCTGTCGTTTACGATACCGGACAGGCTAGAAGCCTATCCCACAGTGAGCAGCTTTTCGCAACGTTGAGGTGATGCTTTGATGCTAGTACCCAGCGGCTGCGCAAACAGACTGACTCGCAGCTCTTCGATTGTCCAACGCAACTCGCTTGACGATTGCTGCGCTGGCGTTCGCTCGTTCTCGGCTAGCTTTGCCAACGATCGCGTCCACAGATCTTTGACCAGCTTCATTGATTCGTCATCGCGACCGGCGGAACCCGCTCGGATCTTGTCCAAGCGATAAGTGATCGCTTGAAAATATCGCGGGTATTGCTTCAACCATTGCCATGGAGTGACGGACAAAAAACCTTGAGGCGTGAGCCATTCGATCTGTGAGCGAATGTCCGCAATCACCGCACCGGCCCGCGGACCGGACATCGACTCCATCGCGCGGCGCGCGGACTGATACGCTTCTGCAAGCGGTAACAACCAGGGCGCGACATCTTGCGTCGCGATCGTGAGTCGTCTGCCACGCTCCGAGGCGATCCGTTCAAATGCTGCTCGCGTTCGCACTTCGCGCTCGGATTCGACAAACGCTCGGCGTGCGAGCAAATCAACCAACGAATCTTCAATTTGCGATGATGGAACAATCGGTGCAAGCCGTATTTTGGCCTCGGCTAACCCAGGTAGCCAGCGAACCTGCGCCCGCAAGTCCTTACGTTCCGTCAACGAATATAGTCGCATCAACCCACCCTGCATCGCGGCCCCGGCGGATGCAGCATCGGAGAAAAGTCGCGTCGCGGCATGCGATCCACAATCAATCAGCGCTGGAAACTGCGCCACTTGAACGCCACCACGCTGACGCACGACTTGCAGCGGCAGCTCTTCGATATCAAATGACTTCATCGATTCTCGCGACCAAGCCATTTCGCTGGCGCTAGGCGGTTCGTCAACTTGGTTACGAACATCTGTCACGGCAAGCTGTCGTAGTTCCTTCGCACTACGGCTTTGTGCGATTGTTTTCCCTTCGTCATCAATGACATTGATCAAGAACTCCAGATGGTCTTCAATCTTCTCGTCCGTGAAGTCGCTCTCCAAAACTGGCATTTCGGCACGTCGTGACATCGCGGCACAAACGGCGGGCATGAACGGGACTTTTCCGTATTGCGGTGCGATTTCTTTGGCGATCAATTTTGCTACATCAGCCGCCGGAACTAAGTTGCGGCGAATTCGCTTGGGCAGCGCCTTAATGAGCGCAATCAACTTGGACTCAAGCAATCCAGGCACCAACCAGCCCAATCGTTCGTCGCTGATTTGCGACAACGCCGCTTGGTGAACCGTGATCGATATGCCGTCGGCTGCTGCGCCGGGCTCGTATCGATAAGCCAGCGGCAGACGGGTTTCGCCGATCACCAGTTCATTTGGAAATGCGTCCGGCGAAACTGCGGTTGCGGCAGACTTGATCAAGTCTTCAGGCCGCATGAACAAACCCATATTCGGTTCTTCAATCGCCGGAGGCGACTCGAGCCAACTCGCCAGTCGCTCGACGCCGGTCAATGACTTGACCCAAGCCGGAGGATTTGATTCTCGATCAAGCTTTTCCAACCGAGCGCGGTCGTAAACCGTTTCCGGAAGCCGAGTCAGATAAAAATCTCGCACATCAAACGGGTCGACAACGAATTCGCGGCTGCGTGTCTTGGCAGCCAACTCGTTGATCCAGTGGGCCAAGTTGCGGTTATGAATGATCGCCCGCGAAGTCGTGGCTAAATCACCTTCCACCAAACCATGTTCTACAAGCAATTCACGCGCAGTCGCTGGATCGATCGGTGCCAAAGGGATTCGCCGCCTTGTCACGATCGGTAATCCGAACAGCGACACTTGTTCGTAACAAAACGCAGCACCGGATTTGCTACTCCAGTGAGGATCACTGTGATTGCGTTTAACCAAATGCGAGGCAAGTTGTTCGATCCACTGCGGTTGAATCGCGGCCACAGTTCTTGCGTACTGCTTCGTTGTCTCGACCAACTCGCCAGCCACGATCCACTTGGGTTTGGTCGCAAATACACCGCTGCCGGGCCACAGAAACAGCTTCAGTCCGCCGGCTCCAGTGTATTCGTTCTTGTCGCCGGCCATACCGACGCCAAAGAGCGTTCCGGTCAGAATCGCTTGATGAATCGTTGCATATCGTTCTTCGGAAACAACCTTCTCTGGGTCTTCGTCAAATCGGGCGTGACCGATCGTCAGCCGTTTACGTTGGTTTGAAAATGAATCGGCAGCCATCTCGCGTAATTGACGATGAACATCAGCCCACTCGCGCATGCGTTGGGCTGACAGAAAATGCGACCGACAAACACGATCGAGCTTGGAGCGACTAACATCTTCGCGGCGCGCTTGATAGAACCGCCAGAGCTTGAGAAAGCTAAGGAAATCGCTGCGCGAATCTTGGAACTGTGCATGAACATCATCGGCGGCTTGTCGTTTGTCAGGCGGTCGTTCACGGGGATCTTGGATTTCGATCGCAGCGGCAATGATCAGAACTTCGGGTAGGACGCCGAATTCATTGGCAGCGATGATCATCCGTCCGACGCGCGGGTCAACGGGCATTCGTCCGAGCGATCGACCGATGTCCGTCAATCGTTCTTCGCGATCAATCGCACCAATTTCGCGAAGCGTACGCAAGCCTTCACGAACCGCTTCGGGCCTAGGCGGATCAAGAAACGGAAACGACTCAATGTCTCCCAGTCGCAGCGCTTTGGTTTGCAAAATCACCGAAGCCAAATTGGTGCGCCGAATTTCGGGCGTCGTGAAAGCATCTCGCGAAGCATAGTCGGCTTGATCGAACAGGCGCACGCAAACACCGGGCGCAACACGTCCACAACGTCCGGCACGTTGGTCGGCGCTGGCGCGACTGATCGATTCGATCGGCAGTCGCTGCATCTTGCTTCTGGCGCTGTAGCGACTGATGCGCGCCGTTCCTGAATCGACAACGTAGTGAATGCCTGGCACGGTTAATGATGACTCGGCAACATTGGTTGCGAAAACAATCCGTCGCTTGTCACCGGTCGGATGAAAAATTCGCTGCTGTTCGGCTTGCGGCAATCGCGCGTAAAGCGGCAAGGTGTCGACGCGCGATGAAAGGCCGAGCCTTTTAAAGTGACCGGCAACGCTATGCGATATTTCGCGGATATCCCGCTCCGTTGGCAAGAACACCAACACGTCGCCCGCACCGCAGCGAGTGACCATGTCAACGCCAGCAATGACATGTCGCGACAGATCGTAATCGTCATCGAGTTCGTCGGCCGTCTTGGAAACCGCGTTCCAGGGAAGATACCTTGTTTCAACCGGATAGCCACGGCCTTCGACGGTGATGATCGGTGCGGAAATATTATCGACGCCAAAATGTTCGGCGAATCGCTCAGCATCGATCGTCGCGGATGTGATCACCAACCTTAAGTCGCGACGACGATCAAGCACGCCACGCAAGTAACCAAGTAAGAAATCGATGTTCAACGAACGTTCGTGTGCTTCGTCGATGATGATCACGCTGTAAGCGTTTAGCATGCGGTCGGACTGCGTTTCCGCGAGCAGAATGCCGTCGGTCATCAGCTTGATCAGCGTCTGCGGCGACGTTTGGTCGCCGAAGCGAATCTTGTAACCGACACGACTGTCACCGGTCGTTTGCAGTTCTTCAGCGATCCGGGCCGCAACGCTTCGTGCCGCCAACCGACGCGGCTGGGTATGGCCGATCATGCCAGCGGCTGCGAAGCCAGCTTCTAAGCAGAACTTCGGTAATTGCGTGCTTTTGCCACTGCCGGTTTCACCACAAACGACAATCACTTGATGTTCACGCAGCATCGAAACAATCAGTTCGCGATGCGCGGTGATGGGAAGCTCAGCCGGATAGTCCAAGACTGGCAGGTCGATCACGCGGCTCAGATTTTCACCACTGGCAACGAGGTCGAATTGCGATCGGGACTGCGATCGGGATCGCGGTCTGGATCGCGATATTGCGACGTGTCAAAGTGGCGACCGTAAGCCCCGAAGTCATTGAACGCATACTTCTTGGCCCAGCGATAAACAAAACTTCGCTCGGGAATCTCGTCACCGGGTTGATACTGGCTACGTCGTGGCACGGTCTTTTCAAGTTCGCTGATCACGCTGCCCCGGGCCGTTGTGTCGCGGGCACCGTGTCGCTTGGCGAGATCGATCAGTAAATCGGGACGCTCCATGATGACACATCCACGCGTTTGGCCTGCGGTCAGTTCTCGAAACTCGCGAAGGAACTTTGATTCATTGAACTGCTCAGCAAGCGGCTTACTGTCGTGAATCGATTCGGTGGCGAGCTGGATCACAGGACACGGTTCGATATCGCCCCACGGTCCGATGTGGTGAGTGAAGCCGGTCACAGCCGGGCAGAGTGCGTTGCCTGCGTCATCATGGTACGCATCGATGACGACGATCGGTTTGTTGACGCGAGTGTCGACCACGAACTGACGCACGCGGCGCTGCTGAGCGCTCGTCAACGCAAGGTCGGGATTCGCATCTGGTCCCACAGGCCGGAAAATGTGGAACCAGCAATACATCACGCCCATGTCGATCAAACGATCCACCCAAGCGTCCGAAACCAGATCGTCAATATTCGTAGTGCAAACGCTGGTACAAACTCCGACCATCAATTTGTTACGCAGCGCCGCTTGTAAGCCTGCCATCGTCGCACTGAGCACACCATCACGACCACGCCGAGTATCGCTGACAATCTCCGAGCCTTCGACGGAGATCAGCGGTGTGACGTTGCCAAGCTTACGGAGCTTGGCGGCGATTTCGTCAGTGATAAAGTGTCCGTTTGTAAATACTTGGAAATAGGCGTC
Organism: Planctomycetaceae bacterium; assembly: GCA_043775635.1. Lineage (GTDB taxonomy): Bacteria > Planctomycetota > Planctomycetia > Pirellulales > Pirellulaceae > UBA6163. The sequence goes on from JAYVSE010000028.1 coordinate 10,600, forward strand.
TGGATGTGATTCGAAAATGCGGAGTAGATCTTTGTGCATGAACGGCTCGCCGCCCAAGATGCCGAAGAACCGATTGCCCATTTTTTTTGCTTGGTCGATTGTGCGGTTGGCGGCATCGACTTCAATGCGGTGCTGCTTGGCTGCAACGTCCACCCAACATCCCTGACAACGCAAATTACAACTGTTGATCACCGACAGATACAAAAACGGAGGGAAAAACTCGCCGCGTTTCAGTCTTTGCTTGTGCTTCGCGACGCTACGCAATCCACCCCAGCCAAGCGTCCAAGCGGCTTTCCAAAGCAGACGTTTGTCGGTTTCAACGAGCAGGCGGCGTGCCATGCGGAGATACATCGGTAAAGTCTTTGGGAACGCGTGCGAAGTTGGTACGGATTGAACTATACCAGCCAAATCAGTCGAATCGAAACAGGTCGTTCGGTAACAGTGACCGTAACTCATTATGGCGGACTGACGAACGGTTGCCAGCGAGTCGGACGCGAAACTTACTTTTTAGACTCAATGGATGGCTGTATTCGCAAGCCAGGGATGATCAAATTGCTTGAAATTTGGCTAGGGTTTCGCAACCTTCAAATACAAATTGGCTTAAAAAAACGGAATTCAGGAATTTTACGACACTTCTCGCTAATCGCCAGTACCTTCGATTCGATGGCAAGCGAGAAACCCTGGTTTTTCGTAATCGTACTCAGCCTTTGGCGGTACTCGTACTCGATCAGCACCGCCAATCTCGAGTACGAGTACCATTTCATTGAGTACGAGTCCGAATTTGCTGTCTAATATGCTGGCGATCAGCGAGAAGTGTCAAATTTTACCGAGAAATTATTTGCAAGGCTTAGCGTGCCAGTAGCCGCGCCGCCTATACTGTGCCGAAAATCACAACCCATTGAGGAGTTCAATAGATATGTTTCTTCATACGACTTTCGAACGTTTAACCCGGCTGACAAAGTTTGCCGTAGTCGCGATTACAGCAACTTCCTGCCTGATGGCTGAAGAGACCAAAGTGGCATCTGCCGTTTCGGGGCCTGCCGCTTTGGTTTTGGGGGACGCAAGCTTAACAGCCGGTTTACTAGGCAAAGGTCCTGTCAGCGCGGAAGAGTTAGATATGTGGTTAGCGAACCTTGCCAATCATGTGACTCTTGACTTCTCAATTCCCAAAGGCTTGGAAGCAGCGAAATCAAACGTCTTCATTCCCGAAGGCAATTCGATCACTCGGGCCAAAATTGAACTTGGTCGCCAGTTGTACTTCGACGCTCGGCTCTCCGCTGACGCATCGGTTAGTTGCGCTTCCTGCCACGATCCTGCTCAAGGTTACGGGGCAGCGACTCGCTTTGGCGTAGGCGTCAAACGGCAAGAAGGCGGACGCAATTCACCGGTGAGTTACAACCGATTATTCAGCCGTGAACAATTTTGGGATGGTCGCGCCGCGACATTAGAAGCCCAAGCAGTGGGCCCCATCGCGAACCCGATTGAAATGGGAAACACTCACGAAGCATGCGTGAAATGTGTTGCCGGAATCCAGGGATACAAAAAACAGTTCGAAGCCATTTTCTCCGATGGAGTCACGATCGATAATATTGGTAAGGCCATTGCGACGTTTGAGCGAGTGTTAGTCACGGGGCCGACGCCGTACGACTTTGAAAACGACCTTCGCAGCCTCAAGAAAGTTTTCGCTGCTGACCTCGAAGACTTAGCTGCCTTGAAGGCAGATGACCCCGATCTTTTTTCGCAACTCGAATCTTTCAAGACAGGTGTTGCGATGCATCCGATGAGCGAATCGGCCTTAAAAGGGATGACGTTGTTTGCGGGCAAAGCCAACTGCGCCGTATGTCATGCCGGTGCAAACTTCACAGACGAACAATATCACAACCTTGGCGTCGGAATGGAGGCCGCAAAGCCTGACCTCGGGCGCTACGAGATCTCGAAAAAGGAATCGGAACGAGGAGCGTTTAAAACACCAACGCTGCGCAACGTCGCCTTGTCACCACCATACATGCATGATGGCAGTCAGAAAACGCTTGAAGAAGTGATCCAGTGGTACAACATCGGTGGTCATAAAAACCCCTGGCTAAGCGACAAGATGAAACCACTGCAGCTAACTGACCAAGATAAGAAAGACCTGCTGGCGTTCATCGTCGAGGGCTTGACGGGCACCTTCCCAAGCGTCGAGTCAGGGCGTTTGCCGAAGTAGCGAGGCACCTCGCGCGGCAGTCGATTGAGACGTCGATTGAGACGTCGATTGAGAATCGACAACGGCATCAAATCAAACGAATCAGTAATTTTTACTGTGCTTTGCCTCCTCCAAGCGCTGGATCGATCGCAATCTTGCAACCACCAATCGCTAGCGAAATTGCCAACGTCGCTTCCCAAATGACCGACTCGCGCCGATTCTCCGATCTTACAAACACCCCGGCGAATCTCGACGTTCACTCGCGTTATTCTTATGACGGTGCCGCACGATTGACTTCGATCACTCATGCCAAAACCGAAGTCGCGGCCGGACAAGCTTGGAATGGGACCGCCACGCTACCCGCCTCGATCACACCAGCGAGCACCATCGCGGCCTACGCGTTTGCTTATGACCGCGACAACCGCATGACCTCGAAGAGCTCGTACGCCGATCGTTTCACGACGAACTATACTTATGATCCGACCGATCAATTGACTGCCGCGACCAGTGTTGCGATCGCAGGGCTGGCCGCGCCAGCACCGCTACATGCCGCCGAGTCCTATAACCTCGATGCCAACGGCAATCGCAACAGGTCAGGCGGATTCAGCCAATCAGCCGCCGGGACTCATAATTGTCTGCGAACTGATGGGACGAACAATTACGGATATGACCTTGAAGGCAAACTGACGCTGAATACGAAGATTTCCGACGGATCCGTGACGCAGTAAATCTGGGACCATCGCGACCGCTTGTCCCGGGTCTGGGAACGGGTCGCGATCACAGGCCCGCTTACGAAACAGACGACCTACGAATACGATGCCTTTGACCGCCGGATCTTGGGGTAGCGGGAAAGGGGTGCGACACCGTTTTTTTATGAACAACGTGTTGCACTGTTTGAAGACCGCGTTTTCTTTTGCGAAAGCGATGACGCTCACAGTCGTCAATTAGTAGGCGTGCTCTCCGAGCTCGTTCTGGCTGTCTGTGAGCGATCAAACGGGGCAGGTCTCTTTGATGGAGCGAACAACGCAGTGCGCCGGATCGCCAGCGAGATTACCGAACGAGTGAAGCTTCCGCCGGTGCTGAGTTGTTCGCTAGTTTGACATAAAGCTCGCAAGCCCGATCAGTATCGGTCGCTTCCTTGTTGAGAATATCTGCCAGGGCGGTTATCGCCGCGATTGATGGTATCTGGTGCAAAATTTGCGTAGGATAGGCTTCCAGCCGTTTTATACCCCACAACTTTTTCTTAGACCCCTGCCAGCTTGCCGCGTGGAATTACGTAGCGGAACGGCGCGAGCCGTCCGGTGCCGTTTCGAAAAACCCGGCGAAACACCGGGCGGCTCGCGCCTCACCGCTAACAAAATGCTTCGCATTTTCGTTCCTAGGCAAGCTGGGTGGTGGCCGAAGGTCCTTTTGAAGTTGTGGGGTATAAAAAGGCTGGAAGCCTATCCTACGTTGCGGCGAAGCCGCCTTAAGCGCACAGCGACCACTCGTCAATTACTGCGGCATTGAGAGTAATTGCAACGCCACATTTTCTTCAGCCTTATCCTCCGTTCCATACTCGGACATCAGGGCATCGATCGCCAAAGTGTTCGTAGAACTTGCTGACGAATCAGTCTGACTTCTTAATGCGATTGAGGCTAAGGTCGGATTGATCGCGGCATTGAAAGGTTCCGGCTGGACGGAGGCTGGACGACTGAACTGTTGCGATTCAACTGGTGGCGACGCTAGCGATTGCGGGGCGATTGCGGGACTGCTTGGGCTGGGATCGTCGTCAACGATTAATGACGTCGCCTGGATACCTGATTTGGTTCCATTGGTAACACTGAGAATATCGACCAAGATCGTTTCATTCGCTTCATCGAGCGAATCTTGCACGGCGGTCACGGTGACACTACCAGTCTTCAATCCAGGTGCAATGACAATCCGGGTTCCTGTCCTTGTGTAGTCAGACGTGAGCGTGGCGGTCCCAGTGAAACCTAAGTCTACGGTCACTGCAAAACTCGACGCTGCCGATAGCAAGGCTGAGAAAACAACGACTCCGCTCGCTTCGGCAATCGAAGCGTTGTTGCGAGATAGTGAAACCAGCGGTGCGGCATCATCATCCGTGATCGTCGTGGTTGCTCGTTGCACATTTTCTTCCGTGCCGTTCGTCACGCTGGAGATATCAACGTTCACTGTCTCGTTGAGCTCATCAAGACTGTCTGGCACCGCGGTGAGCGTGATTGCACCGCTGGTGCTGCCGGCGGGGATCACGATCTGTGATGCCGTAGTGGTGTAGTCCGTAATCGTCGTCGCCGTTCCACTGAAGCCCAAGGAGACAGTGACCGCGCGACCGGATACTGCGGACAAGGTCGCGGTGTAAACCGAGGTTCCCGACGCTTCAAGGATTGTTGCATTGTTGCCGGTTAATGTGACTGTGGGAGCAAGATCATCATCGGTGATCGTCGCCGTCGCTTGCTGGACACCACTTTCGGTGCCATTGATCACACTGATAATATCGACAACTATGGTTTCATCGGCTTCATCAAGCGTATCTTGCACGGCAATGACCGTGATCGTGCCGGTGGTGCTGCCGGCGGGAATCACGATTTGCGATGCCGTGCTGGCGTAGTCTGTGATTGATGTACTGGTGCCGCTGAAGCCCAAGACAACGGTAACCGCTTGGCCAGAAATAGCGGACAACGTCGCGGTGAAGATGGATATTCCGGAGGCTTCCGTGATCGCGGCAATGTTGCGTGACAAGGTTACTGTGGGGGCGACATCGTCATCGGTGATCGTGGTCGTCTGTTGTTGGACACCATTTTCCACACCATTGGTCACGCCGATGACGTCGACGATCACGGTCTCGTTGGGTTCATCGATCACATCCTGAACAGCGTTAACGGTGATCGTACCGGAAGTACTACCAGCAGGAATGACGACCTGCGTGTTGGTACGAGTGTAATCGGCTGGGGACGTCGCGGAACCGGTAAAGCCGAGCGCGACCGTGACTGGCAAGCCAGACGCCGTCGATAATGTAGCCGTGAAAATGGATGCCCCGGCAGCTTCAGCGATATTTACGTTATTGCGAGTGAGCGTTACGGCCGGTGCGATATCATCGTCGGCAATCAAAGTCGAAGACTGCTGGGTTCCTAGCTCAACACCATTGATTACACCGAGGATGTCAACCAAGATGGTTTCATTGGCTTCATCAATGGAATCTTGCGCAGCGGTAACGGTAATACTGCCAGACCTCGCCCCTGGGGCAATGATGATCCTGGTCCCAGTGCGGGTGTAATCGCTCGTGAACGTTGCAGTCCCGGTAAAGCCTAAGTCAACGGTCACTGGTAAACCCGAAGCTACCGACAAAAACGCTGAGAAAGCCACTGTACCTGCTGCTTCCGCAATCGAAGCTTTGTCATGGCTCAACGAAACGTTGGGCGCAGCATCGTCATCAACGATCACGGAAGAAGCTTGCTGGATTTGTAACTCGGTACCACTGATCACACCGGTGATATCCACCAAAATGGTTTCATTCGCTTCATCAATAGAATCTTGCGTGGCGGTAACGGTAATACTGCCAGATGTCGCCCCTGGGGCAATGATGATTCGGGTTCCAGTGCGCGTGTAATCGCTAGTGAACGCTGCGGTGCCAGTGAACCCTAAATCGACGGTTACCGGTAAGCTCGACGCAGCCGATAAAATCGCTGAGAAGACGACGATACCGCCCGCTTCGGCAATCAAACTATTGTTGCGGCTTAGCGACACGGTGGGGGCGGCGTCATCGTCAGTGATCGATGTCAGCGATTGTTGAATGTTATTCTCGAAACCATTGATGACGCCTGTAATGTCAACCACTACCGTCTCGTCAACTTCATCCAAAGCATCCTGCACGGCAGTGATGGTGATCGTGCCGGTGCCATTGCCAGCGGGGATCACGATCTGACTTGCAGAACGAGTGTAGTCAGAGGTCGCTGTCGCGCTTCCGGTGAAACCAAGCGCAACCGTGACCGGCAAACCCGACACGGCTGACAAGGTGGCAGTGAAGACGGAGGTCCCGGCGGCTTCCACGACGGATGCATTATTGCGTGTCAAAGTAACCGTTGGCGCGGCATCATCATCGGTGATGATGGTCGTCGCAGTTTGGACACCACTTTCAGTACCATTCGTTACACTGGAGATCTCGACAACGATTGATTCATTCAATTCATCGAGAGCATCTTGTGAGGCAGTCACCGTGATCGCTCCCGTAGTGTTGCCTGCGGGGATAATGACCTGCGTCGCGGTGCTGGTATAATCTGTGAGCGCTATCGCGGTGCCCGCAAATCCGAACACGACCGTTACCGGCAAGCCGGATGCTGCCGACAACGTGGCTGTGTAAATGGACGAACCTGCGGCTTCGATGATCGTGTCGCGGCTGCGTGTCAATGTAACGATCGGTGCCGCATCGTCATCGGTGATCGTTGCCGTCGCTTTTTGAATGCCATTCGCGGTGCCATTCGTGACACCGATGATATCAACTATTACCGTCTCGTTGAGTTCATCGAGCGTATCGACGGCTGCGGTAATGGTGACACGTCCAGTCGTTTGGCCAGCGGGAATGACGATCGAAGTCCCGGTGGTGGTGTAGTCAGCGGTCGCCGTGGCAGTACCGGCATAGCCTAAGGATACCGTGACCGGTAAGCCAGATGCTGCTGACAGCGTGGCTGTGAACACGGCGGTGCCTAAAGCCTCGGCGAAGTTGGCGTTGTTCACGGCGAGCGAAACCGTCGGTGGAAGGTCATCGTCGGTGATTGTCGTGGTCGCTTGCTGCGGTGTTGCTTCGGTACCACCGATCACATTCGTGATATCAACGATCACTGTCTCATTCACTTCATCCAGTGCATCTTGCAACGCGGTGACAGTGATGCTTCCTGATGTCTGACCAGCGGGAATCACGATCGAGGCGCTCGTTTTGCTGTAGTCAGAGACTGCGGTGGCCGTACCGGTAAAACCTAAATTGATCGTGACAGGCAAACCGGAGGCGGTCGACAAAAGCGCGGTGAACACCGCTTTCCCTGCTGCTTCCACGATGTTCGCATTGTTCACCGCCAGCACGACTGTCGGCGCGACATCGTTATCGGTGATCGTCATCGTCACTTGTTGAGTGGTACTTTCAAGACCGTTGGTGACACCGACGATATCGATAATTACCGTTTCGTTGGGGTCAAAGAAAGTGTCGTCAATCGGTTGAATATCGACACTTGCAGACGTTTGACCCGCGGGAATAACGATCTGATTAATTCCCGAAAGTGTATAGTCAACACCGTTGATCGCTGTCCCTGAGATACCTAAATCCACTGTTACATCAAAGGGGTAAACATCCGACAGCGTTGCCACGACGGTCGTGCCAGAATCGGATTCACTGAATCCGCTTAAGCCGGCTGAAAGAGTTACCGTTGATACGCCTTCTGTTGTGATACTAAGCGACCAACCACCCAAAATTCTTCCGTCGTCACCGGCGGCATCATCCATGACAAAAAGTTTCCAGATCCCATTTGCGTCCGTAAGATCGAATGCGGATAGTGCGCTGCCATAAGGCCCCGCGGGAGCTTGCGGGCTAAAATTGTCGAAGCCAAAACCGTCTGAAGTAAAATAATTCGTTGGCTTATAAGTCCCAGAACTGATGTTATTAGTCGTTGGTACTAGTCCCGCAGCTTCATCATCAATCACAAAATTGAGACCCTTGGCATTGGTTTGGTCTCCGACATCCGACACAAGAATAACCGATTGGCCGTGGGGTCCCACCAACAAGATATCGACGTCTCCCAGGTATGAATGCGTCAGGCCAGTCAGGCTTACGTTGATATCGGTGATGGGGTTTGCCAGATTGGCGACGGTGATCTGTGATGGATAGGGAGTCGCCGATGACAAATCGTTGATCGTGATCAGTGCAGGATTCGAGAATGATTGCGTGAGGGGGAGACTGGCAAACTCAGTACTCGCCTTTGACATCGTCCAAACACCACGGCCAAGGGTGCTGGCAACTAGAACATCGTCGGTCGCATCGTAGACCATGTCGAAGACTAATACGTCAGGAAGTGCAGTTTCGAGCTTCACCCAAGTTCCGTAGCTCGTGGCAAGTGAAGCAAACACACCCGATCGAGTACCAACGGCAAGGTAGGGGGCCGGCCCGGGGACGTAGACCGCCGTTTTGATCTCGTTGAGCGAACTGATTGTACCCAAGTTCCCTGTAATGTCGCTCCACGTGGTGCCACCATTGGACGACATAAAGACCTGATTGTCGTCTGTTGCGAAGACGGTGTTGTAGTTGCTAGGGATGATGGCAACATCGTTTATTTTGCTAACTCCCGGCGGCAGGGCCGTCGTGGCTGTGATCGGCCCACCTGCGGTGGTCCGCTTAAATACCGAACTGTTTGCTCCGACATAAATCAGGTCGGGGTTTGGCGTGCCGCCGAGGGACCCGCCATAGACCATTGCGTTCTGCGCGAAACCAGGCTGACCCAGGCCACCGATATTGGTGTTTGTCGTTCCTTGGTCCAGGGACTCGAATAGGGCGTTTGACCCACCGATCAGGATTCTCTGAGGATTGATTGTGTTCAGTTCGAGTGGGGTGGTGAAGTTTGGCGAGGTGATAGCCGCCAAGTTCGTGTTTGAGATAAAATTGTTGTTATTGTCGTACACGACTCTTCGGAAACCCCCGAGGTTCTGGCTGCTCAGGTAAACGATTGATTGGTTGGCTGCCGCGAGTGTAATGGAATCGACAATCACGTCCGCACCATCGCCTCCATTGATCAAGGTCCACTGCGTGTTGCCGGAAGTCGGCTGTAAATGAGTACCGTTGTCCTGGGTCCCAATCACAATGGTGTTATTGAGGGAGTTGTAAGCGACGTTATGGGCTTCGACCGCTTGAATGTTGCCTGCGGCGGCAACCCAAGAACCTGTCCCGCTAGGATTCGTATTGCGGTACATACCGCCGTCATCGGATTCCAGCAAAGTACCATCGGCCCGGAACGCCATGTCACGTGTGTCGGCGTGAGGTGCCGTATTGGATGCGCCAGCGTTGACCAGGATCGACCACTGACTACCCGCAACCGCAGTGGCGTTGCCGCGGAAGCTTAGACCTGTGAACGGTGAACTATCGATCCGGTCACCACCCACATAAACGAGATTCGCATTAGATGGGTCTGCGGCGAGCGACGTATTAGGATTCTGCTGGCCACCGTTATGAACGAAAACTTGGTCCAATAGAGTCCAGGCACCGCCCTGGTCGGCAGACCGCCAAACGTTCGTTGCACCTCCCGCACCTCCCGCACCGATGGCCACATACACAACTCCAGCGCTGGCATTCACAGCAATTCGCACGCGTGATGCAGTCCCGACACCAGTGACTGTCGCGGTCACGTCGGTCCACGTCGCACCAACGTCATCGGTCCTGAAGAGCTGCCCACCAGCCCCGTTCATCGAGACATAAAACCGGCTCGGGTTAGAGGGGTCTGCAGCGAGTTCTTGCGTGCCACCAATTCCGAGCCCGTTGATGTTGTTGATGTTCGCCCAGTTGGCCCCGCCATCAATACTCCGGTAAACGCCGCCGCCGGTTGACGTCACTAACCAGATGTTTCCACGGGCTGCGACCCCAGAGATTTTCTGGTCATTCAGCACGCCAGGGGAAAATACAGTCCAGGAGGTTCCGCCGTTCGTCGTGTGATACAACTTACCCTGGTCATCACCGATCCCTGCGTAGTTACTCCACCGTCCGGTTCCAACCAGCAGTGTGTTGAACGTCGGGTCCAACCTGTCGAACTCGATGGCACCGATCGACTGCGATGGAAGCGTATCGGTAAGTGGCGTCCAGGTGTTGGCGGTGGTCGCATTGGTAGTCTTCCAGACACCACCGTTGACCGTACCAGCGAACACAATGTCCGCGTTTGTCGGGTGGGGGGCAATCGATTGAATCGCACCGTTGATCGGATTATTAGGAGGAATCGCGACTTGTGCACTGACGGTAGGCCCCGGTCCCTGCGCTACCCATGCGGCTAGCAACGCGCGATTTTCGAGCAGTTCAAACAACTGCCGTCGTCCAACCTGACGACGTTTCAAACGTACAGACTCATTCACACGCACACGGTGTTGTTGGAGAGTTAGACTACATATTTTTGATGCGATTTGACCAAATCTTAGGTTTTTCATCAGCGGGACTCGTTGTGATCAAACGCCTTTTTGTATCAACGGCGTTCAGTTCAGAAGCAAATTAGTATTTTGAAATTTGTGGGGGATTGTCTCGTACCCATTCCATCATCAGCCAGACCGATCGTATGGAAAGTAACGCCTGAAGGGATTCGCCCCAGAGTTCATCCAGAATAGTTCAAACCAGACTCGGAATGTGCCCGAGTCGCATTTTTTGCAATTTGGACCGCGTTAATCAGCATCGGCTTGCTTTTTCTCCGCGAAACGTCGGCCTCGCCTAATGAAATTATTTGCGACTGGGAAGTTTGGAGGCAATGGCATGGACTTCACGAGAATGTGAAGCATTTTGTTAGCAGTGCGGCGCGAGCGGGCTGTTGTTTTACGTAGTTTATCGAACTGGCACCGGACGGCACACGCTGGGCCGTTAAAAAGTTGCTCTTTTCGGCAAAAAGCCTTTGCGCCGATTTAATTCCGTAATCATGCCGCGAGCGGGGCTTGTCTCCGACGGGCCACGATCACAGCCAGGAGCTTTCCACCAGGCAGCCAATTTGCTTGAACCTGATCAAGATTACTATCGATTGTTCCTTCGATCATGAGTGTTTTGCGGAGCGCAAGATTCGATAGGCATGAAAGGCTGCCGGGTAGCCAACGCGTTCCACAGATACCTGAGCGTCGGGGCATCCTTGCCAAAGTCGGGTTGAGGCTACGCTTATTGAGGTTAGTCACGATCTAGCGAATGAACTCGCGTGAACGTAGGAGCTCAATGATTTTGTCGGCGCATGCATCGATGGAGTCCGACTCGGCGTTGATGACCAAATTGGGACTTGCCGGAGGCTCGTAGATCGCCGTGACGCCTGGAAAACTCTTTAATTCACCTGCATCCGCTTTGCTGTACTGCCCTTTGGTGTCTCGCTGACGGCAAACTTCGATTGGCGTGGCGACATGCACGACGATGTACCTATCCGGACCGATCGTCGTACCAACTCTTTGTCGGACGGCTTCCCCCGGTGCAACGAATGAGGCGATGCAAATCATGCCTGCTTCGTTGATCGCATGAGCCAGATGAGCGCTGCGCCGAAGGTTTTCGCTGCGATCCTCAACCGAATAGCCAAGATCGCTCGACAAGCCGCGTCGCACGGCCTCGCCATCGATCATCGCGACGGCTCGTCCAGCATCGAATAGCTTTCTTTCCAACGACCTTCCAATCGCCGTTTTGCCGCTGCCCGTCAACCCGGTAAGCAAGATGGTCACCGCTTTTTGGCCAAATCTTGCTCGGCGTTCTTCACTGGAAACCTGCGATACTTCGGTTGGACCGCCTTCAACGGCGGAGGCTGGCTCATCGTCCCAAATGGCGCGGCGATGTCCGGTTACTTCTTGATCCAGGATCATTCCCGCTGCGACGGTTGCATTGTTCATACGATCGATGACAACGAAAGCACCGGTCGAGCGGTTGTTGCGATACGGGTCGAAATGAATCGGCGCATTGAGGCTGATGCGAACTCGCCCGATTTCATTCAGTTCAAGGTTTGGCGCTGGCGAACGATGTAATGAGTTCACATCAATTCGATAGGCCAGCGTTTCGATTGAACCTGGCAATGTTTGTGTCGTGTGTTTGAACAAATATGTTTTGCCAGGCACCATAGCATCTTGGTTCATCCAAACCAACATGGCATCAAACGTATCTGAAGTTCGTGGCAAATTACCGGGCCGGACAATCATGTCGCCACGGCTGGCGTCAACTTCATCTTCAAGGGTGAGCGTTACCGACAACGGTGCGAAAGCTTCCGCCAGATTCCCGTCGAACGTGACGATCTCTTTGATGCGGGATGTTTGCCGGCTGGGCAATACCATGACTTCGTCGCCGGGGCGAATGATGCCTGACGAAATCGTCCCGCAGAAACCACGGAAGTCTAGGTGAGGACGATTGACAAGCTGAACTGGAAAACGGAAGTCGCGTAAGTTGCGATCACTGCCGATGTAAACAGATTCCAAAAAGCTCATCAATGTGCTACCGCTATACCACGGCATGCTTTCACTTGGATCAACGACATTATCGCCGTTAAGCGCACTGACGGGAATGAAGTGCAGATCAGGGAGATCCAACCTCGCTGCAAACGCGCGGTAGTCATCGCAAAGCTGATTGAAACGTTCCTCGCTGAAGCCGACCAAGTCCATCTTATTAACGGCAACAACGATGTGGCGGATGCCCAGCAATGAGACGATGAAACTATGTCGACGAGTTTGGGTCAAGACACCCTGCCGTGCATCCATCAAGATAATCGCTAGGTCAGCGGAGCTTGCGCCCGTCGCCATGTTGCGAGTGTATTGTTCGTGTCCCGGTGTGTCAGCGATGATGAATTTGCGTTTTGCCGTACTGAAATAGCGATACGCGACATCGATCGTGATGCCTTGCTCGCGTTCGGCCTTGAGCCCGTCGGTAACCAGTGCGAGGTCAGTCTTACTGCCCGTCGTTCCGACTTTCTTGCTATCCGTCTCAAGCTGTGCAATATGATCTTCATAAATCATCTTGCTGTCATAAAGCAGCCGACCAATGAGTGTGCTCTTGCCATCGTCGACGCTACCGCACGTGATGAACCGAAGCAGTTGTTTGCGCTCATGCTGCTTCAGGTAAGCGTCGATATCGGTTGCGATGAGGTCTGATTGATGGGACATGGATCGTTTTCAGGTTTCGGTGTTCAGTTCTAACGAGCAAGGGTTTGGCAACGCCACAAGAACGTCTTAAAAATACCCACGACGTTTTTTCTCTTCCATTCCAGCACCGCCTTCGTCTTGATCGATGATTCGGCCTTGCCGCTCACTGGTTTTTGCCAAGAGCATTTCTTGGATAATCTGGGGTAGCGTGACCGCGTCCGACTCGACTGCACCGCTGAGCGGGTAGCAGCCCAACGTGCGAAACCGAACGCTTCTGGTCTCTTCAACTTCCCCAGGTAGAAGCGGCATACGATCGTCGTCGCGCATGATCCAGGTCCCACCACGTTTGACCACGGGACGGTTGGCAGCAAGATACAGCGGAACGATCGGAATCTTTTCCAAATGGATGTACTGCCAAACGTCGAGTTCTGTCCAATTGCTCATGGGGAACACGCGGATCGATTCACCTTTGTTGACTCGACCGTTGTAAAGCGTCCACAACTCGGGGCGTTGGTTTTTTGGATCCCAGCGATGCTTGGTGTCGCGGAAACTAAAGACTCGCTCTTTGGCGCGACTCTTCTCTTCATCGCGCCGAGCGCCACCAAACGCTGCGTCAAAACCGTGCATGTTCAATGCTTGCTTGAGAGCATCCGTTTTCATGACTTCCGTATGACGTTCGCTGTCTTCCCACGGTTTGATGCCAAGTTTTAAACCCTCTTGGTTGGTATGCACCAAAAGTTCTAGTCCAAGTTCTTTTCGAGCATAGTTTTCTCGAAACGCGATCATGTCGCGGAACTTCCAGGTCGTGTCAACATGGAGCAAGGGGAACGGCGGCTTAGCGGGGTAAAAAGCTTTGAGGGCCAGTTGAACCAGCACCGCAGAATCTTTGCCGATCGAATACAGCATTACCGGGTTTTGAAATTCCGAGATCACTTCGCGGATGATCTGGATACTCTCCGACTCAAGTTGGCGAAGGTGCGTCAAGCTATAGTCACCGACGACTTGTGCAGACGATTGAGCGATGTCGGCCATGAATCGGCAAAATCCCGTATTGGAGAAAAAACGCATCGGTAGCGAGGCTAAGCGTCGCATTGTTGCGTTAGAGTTTAGTCACCGCTAGACGGAATTGAATAGCAGAAGGTGTTCTGTTAGCCAATGGCCTTAATCAACTTAGCCAGGGGTAACAGCTTTTTCGGTGTTAGCCAATTCGCGACCCTTCGGCCAAACTTGAAGAATCACGCCTTCTGACTCGCCATCGCCAAGCGGATAGGACGTTGCCACTCGAAGCTGAAGCTCATTGAGCACGCCATGATGCCGGGCTTCGCCACGCTCGCCAACCCACTTCGGGCCCTTGATTGCTAACATGCGATCGATCGATCCCCAATGCGGTTCAACCCATTTACAGAGCTTCATCAGCGACCCCACGGCCCGCGTGACAACGGTCGTGAAGCGAAAATCGTCGAGAATATCCTCGCCCCTGGCCGCGTAAACAGCGATCGGCAAAGACAATTCGGAAACCATTTCGTCAAGAACTTTAGCACGCTTCCCGACGGATTCGCAAAGCGAAACATTGACATCAGGCCGCAAAATCGCTAACGGAATACCAGGAATTCCATTGCCGCTTCCCAAATCCAGAACGTCTTCGCCGGTCGCGATCAAAGGTGCCAATTGCAGGCAATCACGCAAGTCACGGCCAACAAACAAATCCCAGGTGACATGGCGGGTCAAATTGAGCTGCTCGTTCCACTGCCACATCAGCCGAGCGTATGCCTCCATACGAATCGCCGTTGCTTCAGGCAGCTCGAAGCCATGTTGTGACAGCGCGGCGGCAAATTCAGGTGAAAGCATTGCAAAAAGGAAGACAGTTTCGGGATGTGGATTTATAACTATCAGCGGTTGTAGGGGGATCAGGCTCGTTTGGATAGGGATTACGCCGACAAATGAGACTGTCGCATTGAAAATGACAGGCTGGAAGCCTATCCCACTAAGGCACCCAATCCAGTCCCGTCAACTTTTTCAGTCGATCATCGAAATGCCCGATTAGCCCACCCACCAGCATCCAACCATGCTGGCATCGAAGTTCAATCTCACCATGTTCGTTAATTCGCAAAATCGAATCGCCGACGACGCCAGAGCTATGCAGTTCCCCCAAGTCAACGTCTCCTTCATTGACGACATCGAGAAGCGTTTTACCAGTAAGTTCGATAAATGGCATGCTGAAGAACTCCTTCTTTATGCTCCTGAAAAAGTGCGGTCGCAAGTCGCGGGAATAGTTGAGATATCGATCAAGCGTAATCAGTGTAAGTTTCAATGCGAGCTTTTCCCCAGGGCAAGTCACTTTTACAAAGTGGGGTACGCTTCCAGCTTGCCACGTCAACGATTTGCTGTGAATCGCAAGCTGGAAGCTTACCCCACTGAGCTTTTTGAAGTTGCTCAGATCATCGCCAACAATCATTTCCGAGGCGAATCGCCAGCAAATGACTGCAAGCGTGCGAGCCAGCGATTAATTCTCTGAACGGAAAGATCGCTTCCTCGCGACTCCATGCAAACGTCCCCACGGACGCCAAACAGATCAGGGCAAATTTTCGCAAGTCCGATCCCTTCGAGCATTTCAATTCGCATCGAGCCCGCAAGCACCCATTTCGCTCCATGCTGTTTTGCAAAAGCTGAAATGCTCAAAAGTTCCGTTCCGCTTAAATGATCAAGTGATGATTTGCCGTCCTTCTCAAACGTGTCGACCAACCATGTTTTCAATCCGATTTTCGCTGCTAAGCCAAAGACCTCATCCGGCGTTGGACAGGAGGCCGCGCGATGATCCGCGTAGGCGACCGCGACTAATTCGATGTCCGGACTTAGGCGACGGCGAATTTCTTGCCAGCGTCCATAAAGATTTTCGATCGACTGACTGCCGGACGGACCGACTTTCGCGAACCGAAATTGCTTGGGAACTGCCGCAGCGACCTCGATGCCTTGATCGAATTCCCCCAAGGCGGCGGACAACGGACTGCGACCTGCGTTACACTCGGCGATCTGCTCCCAAACCTCCTTGCTCGCGGGCGCGAGTGGACCGGCTGACGGTTCCTTGACATCTAAAATGGAGATATTTGCTTGAGAAGCCAATTTTGCTTCGGCTAAACTTCGCACACTGACAAGCAATCCCGGAACCACTGTGCATGTCACGGGAAACGCGGAGAAATCCCGCCGTGAATCCGACTCTTGGACTTGGCTGTCACGACTTCGATTGGCGTCTAAGGGCGAAAAAGACGCAGTTGAACCGGACCATTGAGGCATTCGTTATAAATTTCGTTAGAGTGGGTTGGCGTGTGGGTGGCCGATTGTGCAATACATTACTAAAGTCAGTGGTGTGATTGGAGAGAACGATGTCTGTCCAAGCCTGTTACTTGGTTTTACACGGTTTACGCTAAGGATAACGTTGAATTTCGAGTTTATCGACTCCGACCAAGCTTTGGAGAACCTTTGCTTCAGACTGGCGAAAAAGTCGTGCATCGCATTTGATACGGAGTTTGTCTCCGAAGATCGCTACCGTCCCCAGTTGTGTCTGATCCAAGTCGCGGCCGAGGACATCGTTGCGATTATCGATCCATTTCCCATCGATCGTACGGAACGATTTTGGGACCTGCTTGCTCAACCCGGTCGGACCGTGATTGCGCACGCGGCGCGCGAAGAAATTCGCTTTTGTTATCGCTACACCGACCAAAAAATTGGCGGCTTGTTTGATACTCAATTGGCGGCCGGCTTTGTCGGCTTGGAATTTCCTGCCTCGCTTGGAAATCTGGTGCAACGATTGCTCGGCAAGACGCTGCCCAAAGGCGAAACCAGAACCAATTGGCGAACAAGACCATTGACGGACGCACAGCTTCGATACGCAGCTCACGATGTGACAGATCTTGAGGAGATGTTCGTCAAGCTATCAGCCGCAATCGAGCGAGCCGGACGCCGGTCGTGGTTGGACGAAGAAAGCGAATTGGTACAAGACTTGGTCATCGAAGCTGAAAACAGCGAAAGCTGGCGACGGGTCAGCGGTGGCTCAGGACTGCCGATTCGTCAGCTTGAGATCATTCGCCAGCTCTGGCGTTGGCGCGACAAACGGGCACAGAAGCTTGACATTCCGCCTCGGCGCGTCATGCGCGATGACCTCATCGTTGAGCTTGCCAAACGACAAGTTTCCGAAGTCAAACACATTCGCGCCATTCGCGGCATGGAACATCGACAATTCGTTGATCAGTACGATGAGATCGCGCGAGCGATTCAGACCGCATTAACCGCCGATGAAAGCACGCTTCCTAAACGCCCTCGTGGCACTCGGGATGTTGTCTCGCCGATGCTGTCCCAATTCCTCGCAACTTCCATTGCGTGCGTCAGCCGACAACATAAGATGGCACCCATGATTGTCGGCAACACCGATGACGTGCGCGAGTTGATAGGCTACGAACTTGACCATCGTGAAGGCGATGAGTTGCCAAGCTTGCTGCAAGGCTGGCGCGGCGAGATCGTAGGTGCCCCGTTCCGGGAATTGCTCGCTGGAAGATTAGCGATTCGCGTTGCAAACGTACGCGAATCCCAGCCTTTGGAATTCATCGTTGCCGAAGAATAACGGCTGGAACACCAGTGTCGCCTTTCGCTCCGCGAAAGAGCACTCTTTCGCGGAGCG
>JAYVSE010000029.1:0-7597 GCA_043775635.1 Planctomycetaceae bacterium
CCTTCGTCCCAAATCGCCAAAGGCGATTTGGGACGAAGGGATGGGGTGTTTTTACGACTTGGCGATGTAGCTGCCAGTTGTTGCACCGACCGGGACAAGCCCGACGGAAGCAGATGCAGCGCCAATGTCAATCTCGAAAACGGCGCTGGCAACAAAACCGTCTTCACGGCGCGGCGCCCGCTAGGCAACCTGGCGGTCACATTAATTTCCGCGATCGGGTACCGACCTGGTATCCAACGCTGACTGCTCTTCGTCGAGAATATTTGCTGTGGCAAAACTAGACGCTCGCCTGCCAGCAACGGTGCTTGGCGATACAAGAAATACTGGCCGTTCAAGTCGATCGTCACATTCGAAAGATCGCTATCAAACAGACTACGAATCCAAATGATATCGGTCATGATAGCGCCCTGGCCGCCAGCGGCTTCCACCGGTTCCATGCCAATCCCAACCTCCACCGCCAGCACAGTGTCATGCGCGCGGCTGAACAGCGCTGTGTACAAGCTGAGACCAAATAACGGCACTAAACAGGTTGAAATCAGTAGCAAAGTAAAACCCCGACCGCTAAGTCGAGGGGCAGGCGCCAAAGAACGTGGAAGCTCAAAGGCAGATAAATCGGGTTCGGCCATAGGACGCGAGCTTACCGGCATCGGGTTAGGGGTTTCGCGGAGGGACAACAAACTTCTGCGCAAGTTCCGCTAAATGCGAAAGACTGTCACAATGAGCAGTGTATCGCAAACGAGGGCGAAGCGAGTCCGTCGCCGCTCGACCACCCACGACGATCGCCGTAGAACCGCCGATTGAATCCGCCAATTCGTTAAAATCTCGTACGAAGTCTTCTTCTGATGCAACGACGGAAATACTAAACCACAACAATCGCGGTCGATATTCGTGAACCGCAGCCCTGAAAGTTTGAAAAGGCAAATTGCAGCCCAGTGAAGTCGCTTGCCATCCCAATTCGCGAAGCCCTAGCTCGACTAGTTGCGTCGCCAATTGATATGCGTCATTGCTGGTTGAGCCACCAATCGCAACCGGTCCGTTCAGCGGAACTGGTATACTTTGCTTTAATTCGTGCAACAAACCTTGGCAAATCCCGCAGGCTCGGCGTTCCTGATAAATCGCCAGATCGCCTTGTTCCCACATGTGCCCGAAATGGTGCAGCGCGTCGCTGATCAGTAGGTCTGCTGCCGTCGAACGCGAATGACCGGATGCAAGTAGACGGCTGATCAATTGACGACACCGGCCTTCTCGGCCTTGTTGCAGGGCGGCTAAAAATTCGCGACGGCACTCGTCCAGCGGTATCGAAGCAGATGATGTCTCAACGCCCGCCGGTTCCGATTCGCGATTCGAAGCATGCAAACCGCCTTCGGGACCAGTGAAAGCCACAGAATCGATAGCCACAGAATCGAAAGCCCCACCGTTGGCAAGCAACTGATCGACAGTGTGACACGGGATTCGGCGATGACCACCCGCCGTTTTGACCACCGGGACCGTTCCCTGGTCGCACCAGCGTTTAATTGACGACTCGCTAACCCCGAGCGCTTTGGCGACTTGCTTAGGAGATAGGTGTGTCACGAAATTTCCGGCGGCGCGAGGTAGTGAATGATTGAATTGAACGATTGGCGATCGCTTCTAGCTTTCGAACTATAGCTGCTGATCGCATTTCGGAAACCGAAAACTTTTTAATGCGGTCCAAATACAGCGACGCCGTGGGGCTGTTGATTTTGTTGTGTTTTGAATTTTAGCGTGCAAATCATAACCCGAATGCGTAAGCGAGGGATCGCAGTGGTCCCTCGCTTACGCAGCGGGTTACTAAATCAACGGCCCGCTAGCGCCTACGGCTCACAAGTCCACGCCATTGGAGCCTGATGCCGTAGTACTTTGTTTAATTGCCGCCAAACGGTTCCTTTTAATCCCACGTCCAATCCTCAACTCAATACAGAGCCATGCCTCAAGTCAAACACTACGGCGTCTTTCAATTCAAATCGCATGTCAGCGCCCAACAGATCCAAGAGTGCTTTGCGTGCATGCACGCGATGGTCGGCAAAATCCCTGGGCTGCTGGACATGATTCATGGCCCCTATGAAAGTGGCGAAGGTCTGAATGATGGGTTCACGCATGGATTCATCATGACATTCGACAGTCCAAAATCGCGTGACGAATACCTGCCGCATCCCGTTCATGAGCAGGCGAAGGAAATTGTCGTTCCCTGCCTCGAACGTGTGATCGTATTTGACTTCAACGTTGAAATTTCGCAAGCATAGTCCAGGCGTTTGTTCTCCCACCTCTCTTTCGATAATCACCCACCATGAATTTACTCACCAGTGCGATGACGCGAACTGCTGTCTGTCTCACACTGCTGGCACTCAGCGTTCCTGCGACCGCTCAGCAAATCGCATCCAGCCTGTTCGACGGCAAAACTCTTGACGGCTGGGAAACGATCCCGAGCGACCAGAAGTGGTGGACGATTAACGAAGGCTTGATCACGGGCGGTTCGCTCACTGAGAGTGTTCCTCATAACACGTTTCTGGCGACCAAAGTATCGTTCCAGAACTTTGACTTGATGGTGAAAATTCGGATTCGTGGTGGCGGTGGATTCATCAATTCAGGAATTCAAATGCGGAGTATTCGCGTGCCTGGGAGTTCCGAGATGAGCGGCTACCAAGTCGATGCGGGAGACGGTTGGTGGGGCAAGATGTATGACGAATCGCGACGAAACATTGTCATCGCTCAGGCCGCCGATTTGGACAAAATCAACGTTGCGATTCGCCCGGATGATTGGAATGAATATCGCATTCTTGCCGATGGGCGACGTATTCGCTCTTGGATCAATGGTGTAGTGGCGTTGGACTACACGGAGTCCGATGGAAGCATCGCCACCGATGGACACATTGGCATTCAGGTCCACGGCGGAGGTAAAGCACTGGTCGAGGTCAAGGACCTTTCGATCAAGAGATTGGCGGAAGATCCTTTCCTGATGACGTGGGGGCGGCAAGCACAACTTCGATCTGTCGGCGAGGCCATGCAAGACAACGCGAAGGCAGAGCCTTTTACCGCGGAGGAAGAACGCCAGTCGTTCGTTGTGCCGGATGGTTTCGACGTCGAATTGGTGGCCTCGGAGGCTGACGGGATCGGCAAGTTTGTTGCCGTCGCGTTTGATGCCGCTGGCCGGATGTGGTCGATGACGGCGCTCGAATATCCGGTCGATGCGAACGAAAATCCGGAAGCGTCACGAGCGTTATTTGAGCAAGGCGGGACAGACAAGATTTTGGTTTTCGACGAACCGTTCGGTAAAGTAGTATCCAAACCACGTGTGTTCGCCGATGGCTTGGTGATGCCACTGGGGATACTCCCTTACAAGGATGGTGTCTTTGCTCAATACGGAGGTGATATTCGCTTCTATCGCGACACCGATGGCGATGGCAAAGCCGACCGGCATGAAGTGATTTTGACCGGATTCGGCACGCAAGATTCGCATCTGTTTCCACATCAATTCACGCGGGTTCCCGGAAACCATATTCTCACGGCGCAGGGTTTGTTCAACGACTCGCGCGTACGTCGCCTGGATGGCTCCGCTTTCGCTGGTGGCGAAACAGAAATCCCCTTCCTGCATTGCAAACTCGCCCGCTTCACGCCCTCAGGTTCGACCTTCGAAGCGTTGACGGCTGGGCCGAATAATATTTGGGGATTGACGATCTCACGTGAAGGGGAAACGTGGATTCAAGAAGCCAATGATATTGGATACCCGATCATCCCCTACGAACCGGGCGGCCACTATGCGACCGGTTCAAGTGATCGGTTGCGACCTTATCAACCTCTGATGCCTCCGCCGATGGGGCCGCCTCAAATGGGCGGGACCGGATTGAGCGGACTCGCGCTGGCGGATGACTTGGATGGTTGGCCGACACCGTGGGGTGCGAATCAACGCAACGATCGTCGCCAGAATGTGGCTGCGACAACGAATAACTCGCGGATCTTTTATCTGGCCAATCCGATCACCAGTCGAATTCAGATGATCCGGGCGACTCCCAACGGCAAACGGTACGACTATGAAAAACTATCGGACTTGCTGGTATCCAAAGACCCCAAGTTTCGACCGGTCGCTATTCAGTTTGGCCCCGATGGATGTTTGTATGTGACGGATTGGTACAACAAGATCATTTCGCATAACGAAGTGCCGCGAAATCATCCCGAGCGAGACAAAGTGCGAGGGCGAATTTGGCGGATTCGCCATCGTGGCCAAGCTCACATCGCGCCCCCCAATTTGAAAACGTTAGTAACGAACGAGTTGCTGAGTCATCTCGGCGCGGACAATGCCCGCATCGCCGATATGGCGTGGCAAGAGATTGTCGATCGAGGTGACGCAGGCGTGTTGCCGGAATTACAACGGATGGCCGCTGACCCTGATGCTGCCTCTGGAAAACGATTGGGAGCGCTTTGGGCGGCGGAGGGATTGGCGAGCGTACCGACGAAGTTGCTGCAACAGCTTGCCCAAGACAAAAACCCGAATCTGCGGCATGAAGCGGTTCGTATTGCTGCGGCCCAACCGCGCAGTGATGCTGAGTTTTACTCGGTCACAGCGGCCCTTGTTGACGATCCGTCGCCCCAAGTACGAGCAGCGCTAGGTGACGCACTCAGGCGGGTTGCCAATCCCGGACCGCAAGTTGTTTCCTTGATGCTGCGACTCGGCAAAGCTCCGATCGATGGTGACGAGTGGGACAAATACGATCGTGAATTCGAGCGATATCTCGCTCGCTGGGCGATGCAGGAAAACGCAGAGGCAATTCAAGCCTTCTTAGAGTCGGATTCCGGCAAAGCCATGCCGCTCGAAAACCGTATCCTGGCGACGCTCGCACTGGGCGGCAAGCGCGCTGCGACCGGACTTGCTACGCTGTTGCCGGAACTACAGCGTCCTGTCCAGAACGAAGAGCTTAAAACGCTCAGTACCCACATGGACATTCCGGTTGTCGCGAAGTCGCTCGGCGAATTGCTGCAAAACAAGGGAACGCGCGTTTCGACGCTCAGCTCGTTCCTAGCACTGCGCACGCAGTTAAGCACAACGGCGGTCGAACCCGCGATCGACGCAGCAAGTTGCGCTTTATGGCGGGAAGCGAGCGACGACGTTTCGCGACAATTGGCAATGCGTGTCGCGGGCGAGTTTAAACTCGCATCCCTCGATAAGGCAATTGCCGCGTTTGCTGAGAAATCCGAAACGTCGGAGCCAATGAAGTTGCATGCGCTGCGGTCGTTACGCGAATTAGGGTCTGTCGAGTTTGGTACGTTAGCACGTCTATCGTCCTCCGAATCTGAATCACCTGCTGTTCGTGACGCCGCATTCGCTGCATTGTCAGCTTCGCCAACGACGGAAGCAGCGCAGGCGATGGCGGACCTGTTACTCGATCTCAAATTTGAGCAACGCAAGACAGCCATCGAGAGGATGGCGGTTAGCCGCAGCGGTGCGCTCGCGCTGCTGAGTGCCATCGACAAGGGTGACATGGCACCGGAAGACATCTCGCCCGCGACCCTGAAGACGATGCAGACGCTCCTACCGGACAACGAACTGCTCAAGAAATTGTGGAGTGAACTCGCAGGCAAACTCCAGCATGTTTTATCTCTTTCCGGTCATGCAGCGGATTTCGCGGGAACACCGATCACACTGGACGGAGCTTTCACGATCGAAACATGGGTGCGTCTGAATGGGGAGATTAGCCAGGCCGATGGAATCCTCGGCCGCGCTGGCGGCATGGACATGAACTTCTATGCCAGCGAATTTCGTGTCTACATTCACGGCAAAGGCGATGTTGTGGCGGCCAAACGTAAACTCGTTCCTGACGTCTGGACCCACATCGCCGTCACTCGCGACAAGGCTGGATTTCTGCGAATCTACATCAACGGTGAACCAGCGTCGCAAAGCAGCGCTCCGCACCCCGAGACCATGACTGACTTGCGCATCGGTCAAACGACACCAGGAAATATTGGCACCGATGGTTCGTTTTCGGAATATCGTGTGTGGAATTTTGCTCGCAGCGAAGCCGAAATTCGCAACAACTTCGATCGCAGCTTCGTTGACGCCGAACGTCCCGGCGGGTTAACTCACTACTACCACGATGAGAATTGGGGCGAGCTCAGTGGACAGGCAGCGGTCACGCCGACGCTGGATGCCCCTTCGCTGTTGACGGCGAAAGCGGCGAAAGCCCAAGACGAAAAATTTGCGAAATTCCGCGAACTCGCCGCAATGAAAGGTGAGCCGGCGGCTGGGAGATTGACCTTTGAAAAAACCTGCTTGACTTGTCACCAGCAAGGTAGCAAGGGAGGCAAGGTCGGTCCCGCCCTCGACGGAGTTGGCCTGACGGGCACAGAAGCATTGCTGCGAAACATTTTAACGCCCAGCGCGGCCATGGAAGGCGGGTATCGCAACTATCAAGTCCTGACGCTCGCAGGCCGAGTCATTCAGGGGCTACTGGTTTCGCAAGACACGGCATCCGTCGTGATCCGACAACCGAATATAGCCGACCAAATAATCCTCAAGTCCGAGATCGATCGAGCTGGATTCACCGCCACGTCGGTGATGCCCACTGGATTGCTCGAAGACATGCCACCACAGCAAGTCAGCGACTTATTTGCGCACCTGCTGTCGCTCAAACAAGGTTCGTGAGATAACGCATCACGATACCAAGTGACGCTTCCCCGCAAGAGAATCCCGCTGGCTCGCCCAGCGGATGTTTCGGTTTTGGCCCTACCAAGCGACGGCCCCCCGCCAAGCCGCCAGGAATCCCGCTGGCTTGCCCAGCGGAAGCTTCGGCTTTGGTCCTAAAGGGATTGATCGGCGCAGATCTCTGGTTTTAGTAGGGCCAGAACCGAACGATCCGCTGGACAAGCCAGCGGGATTCCCGGCCGAGCTTGCGCTCTGCAGGTAGGGCCAGTACCGAACGATCCGCTGGGCCAGCCAGCGGGATTTGTTCAGCCAGGAAAGTTGTGTAGAAACGAATGGTTGAACGCGACGGAAGCCTGGGCTTTCAGTTTCCATTCGGCTGAATTGGAGCGGAACAAAAACGACTTTGAAAAACCCTTCGATTTCGACCGCAACCCCGAATTTTTAACAACCCAGGACCAGGGCGTGGTATTCCCGAATTCCGCAGCTTCGTGCTGCGGATCGTTGAGGTTTTCTGGCTACATACCACAGTCGAGCCGGTTCCCGGTGTTTTCACTAGGGATTTACAGAAAAAACTAATGCTGAGCATGTTCCATGAAAACATACGCAACGCGCTGAAATCGCTGAAAGTAGAGAAGTTTGCGGCGTCAATAATGCGCCAGCGATCTCCGCTAGTCGCTCTGATCGGTTAAACATGAGCTTCAGGCAATTCGTTCAGCCCGGTCTTTCGCTTTAAAACGGCGTGGCCTATTGCATTACGGTTTGGCTTGGTCTAAACCTGGAGGAGGTTTTTTTTCAGTTTCCTTCACTAATTCACCCCGCTATGAACAATTCCGCCACGTCCAGTTCCGTCTCAGCTACCAAACTTACGGATCACGACGTGCAGGCCATCGATCATTTACGCACGGCATATCATCAATTTGCCGCCGAACTGGGCAAAGTTATCGT
>JAYVSE010000030.1:0-6585 GCA_043775635.1 Planctomycetaceae bacterium
TCCTCGGCTTTCAGACAGACACTACGCGCATCGCTACGTTAAAGCTTAACAACGACCACAGCGCTCTGCGCTTTCCAAATCTCCCGAGCGTCCAGCAAGTCGGCAACGGCATAGATTACATGATCCACCACCTCCTCTCGCACTCCGACGGCGACGATTGGTTGAAGGTAAATCAATTCTTCGTCGAGCAAATCGCTTACCTCGCCCGCAAGCTCGACTCCATCCAAGAAGGCTCTCGCACTTTACTCGATAACACCATGCTCCTCCACTGCTCCAGCATGATGGCTGGCGCCAAGCATGATAACGATCAGCTTCCCGTCATCGTGCTTGGTGGAGCGGGAGGTCGCATCAAAGGTGGTCGCGTTATCGATTACAAGGAAAAGCCGGAGCGTCAGATGTGCCGTTTGTTCATGTCGATGATGGACAAGATGGACGTGCATCCGAAGTCCTTCGGTGATGCAACGAAAATGCTGGAGGAAGTATGAAGGTTTACATCGCAAGCACCAGCTTCAAACGAAGAAGTCCCGCCATGAAACGGTCGAGGCTCATCGAGACATTATCGACTCTTTTCAAACGCAGTCTCCTGACGATTGCAAACGTCTCAGCAAGCTCGGCGGTCTGCTTCATTTAAAACCCAGTTTTTCTTTGATGCGTTCCTCTTTCGCGTCCATTCGTGCCCTCAGCAAATGGAGAAATGCGACTCTTAACCCACCCAGCCCGCTCAGCTTAATACAACAAACCGGAAAACTTCTATTGACGCTTTGCGATAGTTGAACGACTTCTCAAAGCATGACATGCACCCTGAAGACGCTTTCGGATCCGATTTCTATTGCTCCCTAGATCTCGAAAAAGGTATCCCCAACCCAGATTGGATAAAGCTCTCCTGATGTTCATAACATCGACACCCACTGGTAAAAGTAGTCTAACGTGCCAAATACGCCAGCAAGTCGCTTCTCACCCCTTATTGTCGCCGGAATCATAGCTCTTTTGGTTGGATATCAGACATTGACCGATGGTGGTTTTGCCGGGCTTCTCGGAGGATCTCAACTAGCGAGCGAGAATGCGTCCGTCCCTGCGGGCGTTCCCACGGTCTACGGGAGCGACGATGTGCTACTAGTGGTCCGAGAACTAATTGATGCCGCTTGAAAGAATCGTTAAACCGCGTGCCCAACGGGCCACGAGCCTCGCGCGGGGCGTTGCCCACACGGTTTAACGACAAAATCGCCAAGCAAGGTTATTTAATTCTCGGAGCACTAGATTCAACGAATCAGCCGACGGTTGGCTATGCATTATCCAATAATGTCCCCTCGAATTCTTTCAGTTCCCAAGGCGACATGCAAGTTCATTTCTCACCGAAAGGGGGGCTGTACCGAACTGAGCAATACTCTGCGGCTGATTTTCTGCTCAACTCAGGGATTCCAACAGTG
This sequence comes from Planctomycetaceae bacterium, assembly GCA_043775635.1. Classification (GTDB taxonomy): domain Bacteria; phylum Planctomycetota; class Planctomycetia; order Pirellulales; family Pirellulaceae; genus UBA6163. The sequence goes on from JAYVSE010000030.1 coordinate 1,428, forward strand.
ATCAACGCAAAGCATCAAATCGCCCACAATAAAGTCATTCTGATCGATGGTCGCACTGTGATGACTGGTAGTTTCAACTTTACGACGAACGCCGAAAAATCGAATGCAGAGAATCTGTTGATCATTCACGATCGTCCAGACCTCTATGCCGCCTATGAAGCAAATATGCGAATTCATTTTGAACACAGTGAGAAATACGTTTTTATTGCTCGATGGTGATGTTTCCGTTGGCGGTAGGCTTTGTCGAATGGTCCCAAGGCACGCTTCGCGCGAGCGCAACTTTTTTTGGGATCCATTTCGCAACATTAGTTATGTTGACGCTGGGCGTTGTTGTATGGCATGAACTCCATCCCACGTTTCTCAGCGATCTGCTTTGGAACGTGCAGGATGTGGGTCCATCGGCAGGCTATTACGGGTGTCTTGGCATGGTAATTGCGTCGATTGACACATCAAAGATGCGGGTGCTGCTGTCTGGGGTGCTATTGGTGTTGATTGCTCGTATCATTTGGTCGTTGGTCCATTCACCTGCGGATGGTAGAATGCTCTCAGCGGATCTGGCTCACCTGATCGCATTTCCGCTCGGAGTGCTGACGTTCGCACTCACCAGCCGAAGTCGCCAGACCAAACCATGATCAAGCTCTTTCAGAATTTTCATCGACGAAACTTGCTTGGAAAGCCATTCCCCGAATCGTGGCAAGAGATCTTGCACCGGAACGCACCGTTTCGATCGCGCCTCGACGATCCCACACGCGCGAAACTGGATCAGGGGATCCTCACGAGTTTGCCCATCAGCTCGATTTTTGCAACGGACGCAAAGCCGATGGAGTTCCGCCAATAGAATCGAATGAACAGGCAGCGGAGTGGCTTTGCGTCATGCAGTCTGCGCACGAACGCTTATGCCGAAGGACTTTCCATCACTCCTTATCGTCATGAATTGGCGGTGATTCGATGATTCGATAACGATCATCAACCGATAGCGGCTTCGACCCATTTTCACTGATGCGGTCAAGCTCTTTGTATCGAATGGCCACGATGCTAACCAAGTCATCGAAGACCTTGTCCGACGCTTCTTTTACCAAATTCTTGCTGATACGAGCTAGATCCTGTTGCGATGGCGTGCCCTGGAAACCGTGTTCGTCCTCATTAAGAACCGTCACCAGTTCAGAGTTTCTTTCGTTCAGCAGTGTTTCTAGTAAAGCAGGTAATCGCGTATCGCAGGAAATTGCCACATGGTCAAATTCATGGAGGGTTAACGGTCGAGCGAAAATGTCGTCACGAATCATTTCCTGCGGCAGGAAAATTCGATGAGTTCGCTCTAGCTGGACTTGAGAATATTTGACCGTGATTTTAATGGCGGGCTTAAAATCCAGAACGATTCGCCGCCAGCTAGATCTGCTTTTGTATGAATACTGAAACTCATAACGCGTTTCCCCAGCCATCGCGCGCCGCACGACATTGGGGTCGTAAAACTCGAACCGAACCCTCCCGATTTTGATCAGCGCCTGCAGAGGCTCAGGTGCTTGAGGCAAATTTACTGCATTACCAGCTCCGTTGGTCGCAACGACTTTCGAGCTGGCTGCCTCTGCCGCCTTGCCATCTTCGGCATCCACGGATGCTGACGCAGCCACCAACGCCGCGATCAAAAAAACAACCAACCACGACATTATAAGGGGCGAGAAAGTAAACGCCGCGCCAATTACAATGCAACGGTTCATCAAAAGTCGTCCCAACACCTTGTCCCCACCTTTACCGGATTTAACCAAAAATGCTGCGACGTTTTTCAACTTTACTCGCTTCATTGTGCCTAATGTTTGGATTTGCCGCGATTGGTCCATCGCCGACAATCGCGATTGGCCAAGACGCGGTTGCCGATGCGGTCGTTCAATCCGACGATTCTACCGTGCCTGTGCCAACGCTTGAACCGCCGCCAGAAAAGGTAGCAAGCACCAAGTCGCCCGATACATCAAAGGCTGACCCGAACCGCAAGGAATTGGAAGTTGAAAAGGCGAAGGAAGTTGCTGCGGCAGTCAAGCCGGGGGAAGCCAAAGACGGTGATGCTGCGTCAGTCAAGCCGGGCAATGGCGAAAAAGCGGCTGACAAAGACAATGACAATTCGGAGAAAAAGCGACCGAAGAAGAAGGGAAAACGTAGATCTGAAAAGGATGCTAATTCAGAAGCTGTAAAGCCTGAAGCTGCAAAGGCAGTACCTACCAAGGCAGAACGCATGGAGCCCAACCGGCTACCCAAACTTGGTGTCAGCAATGGGCCAATGTTGCCGGGACAACCGTGGCGAGTCCACGACATGCGTCGTCCCCGTCCGGCGGCCATCACACCGGGTGAACTCAGTACCTACGACAAGCCAGGCACGCCGCCAAGCGACGCGATTGTCCTGTTCGACGGCACCAGTCTAAAAGACTGGTGCCACGTTAGCAAAGAGGACCCTAGTCAACTTTTAGAAGCTCAATGGCAGGTCAGAGATGGATATTTCGAGGTGACATCGGGATCAGGAAACTTGCAAACGATTGACAGCTTTGGTTCCTGTCAATTGCATATCGAATGGCAAGCCCCAGCGAAGGTGCGTGGAGATAGCCAAGGACGTGGCAACAGTGGCGTTTTTTTCATGGATGCGTTTGAAGTTCAAGTGCTAGATTCCTATGACAATCGAACCTATGCAGACGGCCAAGCAGGAGCTCTCTATGGCCAATACTCGCCGCTGGTAAACGCCAGTCGTAAGCCTGGCGAATGGCAAATTTATGAGCTCATCTTTGAAGCTCCAAAGTTCTCGTTAGCAGGTGAGCTTGAAGAACCTGCTTCCGTTACGGTTATGCATAACGGCATTATCCTGCATCATGCCAAAAAATATTATGGCCCGACCGGTGGTGGCGTGGTCCCTAAGTATAACCCGCTCAGCCCCGCTGGCCCCATCCGTATTCAAGACCACGGCAATCCCGTTCGCTTTCGCAACGTCTGGCTACGTCATCTGAACAAGCTGAATTGATTGCGCCGTTTTTATTCCAAGCATTCGTTTCTTACGCCAACGGCGTTAAACAACATAGCCCAGTCAATGGCAGTGCAAGCGCGCCCTTCGTTCGTCAGAGCGTGCCACCCGGTTACCGTGCTTGGAAATATCATGGCCAGCCACTATTGCCCAAGCAACACAGGACCAAACGTCTTCTTGGCTGCGAAATTTCCGAGGGTATCGCGTACTTGATTGGCGCGAATTACGAGGAAGCCTGCATCCGCATAGTCTGAAGCCGAGGCGAAATACTCAACCAAGGCGAGTTTCCCGCCGTCGTCAGATGACTTCGTATAAACGGATGCAGGGTACGTTTTCGTTGGAATGGTACGGCTCGTATAATAGGCGTCACTGGCATCGATCGAATCGAGATCGATCCCATCGGGGTCTCTAAATGCTACGACAATTCCTGCTCCGAGCGTTCCGCCTTTACCGCCGCGAAACGTCTTGTCGTAAGCAATCACTGAAATCCGGTTCAACGAACTGCTTTCCTGTTCAAGCAGATAGAGGTCCAGCTTTAGGCCACTCGTAATATACGGCGGAACGGTCGGAAGTTGGTCACACCAAGCAAAAACGGAGGCATGGGCAGCGTTTGCCGGGACAGTGACACTTCTTGCGACATCGATTATTTCCAATCCGAACAGATTGACATCGGTTGACCCAATTCGCTGCCAATTCGAGTCATAGAAATCGATTCCAAAACTTGCTGGCAGGGAGCCGAATCCAAACTTGTCTCCTTGGCCAATCAACGTATATGTTCTGCCTGGTTTAACAGGAACGAACTGGTAGATCAGCTCAGGCTGCAAGGGCGAGCCAAGAAATCCTAGGACTCCCGAACCGAAATCAAGGTCACCCTGCCAGAACTCAATGCCATAAAGTAAGCACCTAGCCCCACCATTGACTCTTGGTTCGATGGTGCCGTGTGTAATCAGGCTCTTACTAACCGGTGATGGTGGCTGCATAAAATAGTCGAACAAGCTGAATTGATCGATAAATACTCGTGTGTTCACGCTGCAGTTAATTCCGATCGAAACGCTTTTCGCTGCCGCTGGGACGCTAAGCCCCCAGGCATAAAAATTCAGGCCATCACCGATACCCCGATTGAGATTCAATCGTCGGTCGTCGATAGGAATGAAGGTCCCGCCTGTTCGTTGGCCAGTGGCATTGAAATAGCTGACTTCAATCTCCGCATAGAGCGATTTCGTTTGATCGATCGCTTCGCAATAGGCATAGGCATTCAAAATCTGTTGACGGTTCGTACCGGTCAAGGCAATCGTTTGTCTCCAGCTCCCCACGCCACTAAGCTCCACCAGCTTCGCGCCAAGGTCATTGGCTGATTCGTAATAATCCGCTAAGGGAAACGTGCCCGGTGTCCAGTCTCTCGTCAGGAGTTGCGACGTGACCGAGCTCCCCACTCCCCATCCATCGGTGCCTAATTCGAAAGTTGGATTTTGAGACAGAAGCGTCGACGACTCCCTCGCGCAGGACAACTCCGCGTCCGCTGGGCTCGTCATTGCGACCATAGAAAGGACGACAAACGCAAGATAGAGATCGAAGGGGCAAGTGCGCATGAAGGCACCTCAAGCTTCGAAGCAATGGATACGTTACCTATGGGAAACAGCAACTCTGGAGCCATTTTGGGGGAAAACCACTTAGCTTCCAGGCTTGTACACTCAATTTGTTTATCACAATAACATCGACAACTAAATTTCTGGATCCTGCTACCGCGATTTTATCGCATTTTCAAGTAATACACCTGCTTCGAATCGCCCATCCAATTCATCGCCTTCTCTGTCGAGAAATCGCTTCGCTTCACCAAAATAGAGGTGTGCCAATCCGGCTCTAAATATCCGATGATTTGCGCCCAAGATCGCTTATAAGTCTCAACCGCACGCTGCCGCATGAATTTGGCGCAGGACAACATTAGCGCTAGCGTGGGATGTCTAAAATTTGGTATTGACACGGAATTTGATTGCGAAATTTTGATTCAATATTGTTCCGACCAGATGCTACGACGGGGTTTATCCCCGTCGGGCTATAATCACAAACAGAAGATGTTGGCGGAGTGAGCCTCGCTACCATGCGGCTTGTCCGCGTGGAGCGTTAATCAATCGTTATACACATCGCTGCACGATCATTTTC
>JAYVSE010000031.1:0-27007 GCA_043775635.1 Planctomycetaceae bacterium
GATTATTGCAGGACGTTCCAGGTCAACCGAGTGCCCAACAGCTTCAAGAGAACCGGAATCTGTGTCGTTTCGTGTTGGTGTTTGATCGTGAAGGATACAGCCCGGTCTTTTTCAAAGAGATGTGGCAGTCGCATCGGATCGCGTGCATCACGTACCACAAGTTCCCTAAAGAGAACTGGGCCGTGGAGGAATTCCAAGAAACGGAGGTGACATTGTCTTGTGGGGAGTCGGTGATGCTGAAGCTTGCCGATCGAGGATGCCGGTCGGTTGCTGAGCCGATGGTCCCAGGAAAACTTTTTCCGATACATGATGGAACACTATAAGATTGACTTGCTAAACGAGTACTCCCTGTTCGCGGCCCACACAATTCGTCCCGAAACAGACCTTACTGGGGTGCCGAAATGGGAGTCACGCAAAAGCGAGTTGAAAGAGCAAGTGGGATCACTGGAGCTAACTTACGCCCTGATCGGAAGCCAAGAATCCCAAAAAACGCCCACCTAATTTTCCGGTCAAATCAGGAGTTCTGAGCCTCGGGCCTTGCAAGGCTCTAACGGACGCGATACCTGCGGCTAGCGGGCTGTTGATCTAGTGGATTTCATCGTATTTGGTGAGCCGATGACGCTAGCCACGGGCCGTCAACGGTATGCGTCCTGCCGTTGGGCCCGACGCTAGTGCGTTCGGCTCATTAAATCAACAGCCCGCCAGCGCCGTCGGTTCACTAAGTCCACGCCATTCACTGATGTTGAAAAAGCTGTGCTCAAAACTCGTCAGCGCCGACGACCTCTAGTCCACGTCGCGAACCGATCGCCCAGCGAACGCGATCGCTGAGACTCTCGGTCAAGAAACGTACGGAGCCGTCACACAAGGCGACATTGACGCCGCCCACGTGATAACTGCCGACGGATTTTTCCTTGATGTCATTTGAACCATTCTCGATGTTGATGCCATAAACCAACGAGCCTAGCGCCTCGGAAAAGTCACTGCCATTCAAATCGTCAAAGTCAGTGTGATAGAGCGCAAAGTGATCACACAGATCACAAAATTCATAGACTAAAAATTTTTGCTCTGCCACAGCGACTGTGTTGGATAACCCGTCGGCAATATCGGCGTATTTAATCGGTGCTCGTAAGGGTTGATTGTCACACGAATCCGCCACACTCATTTTATTGCAGAAGTTAGTTGCGAGTAAAACACCGTTGCTGCGGTCCATTCCGCAACCAAAATCTCCAGACACACAAGGCAAAACGGAACGACTGAATGCTTGCGAATAGTTATCCGTATATGCGTCGCTGCCGGCGTTTCCAACGTAGCTGTTGATCACGCGTCCTTCGATCTGGCCATTGCTTTCACCAAAGACTATCGGGCCCTGTTGGCTTGGACACTGGTAAGTTGGCACCACTGCGGTGGCAAGTGTACGGAACTGTTGGCTTTCAAGCCCGTTGCCCGTCGCATAACCTGGCTCACCATAGGGAACGATCTCCGCCAGTCCGGGCTGTTCAATTTGATACAGAATATCGGTCGTCCAACTCGGTCCCCAGCCACCTTTGGCACCCCAAGGTAACGAACGCCACTGGCTTTCGTAATTTTGCAGCGCTAGTCCAATCTGCTTCAAATTGTTCTGACATTGCATCCGTCTTGCAGCTTCTCGCGCGGACTGTACCGCAGGTAGTAAAAGTGCGATCAAAAGACCAATGATGGCAATCACGACGAGCAATTCAACGAGAGTGAATCCAACGCGAATGCAGTCGCGTCGCGTGATTCTTAAAGTTGTGAATGTCGTATCCATAGCCATGCCGCAAGCAAACATCAGAGCCCATGAAGCGACGAAAAGAAGTACACTTTTCAGGCACGACTTTGTTTTAGCATGCGAGAAGCCTGGATTCACTAACCCAGTTCGAAGATTCAGCAAAAAAACGGGCGTATCGGCTAAAGATCAGCCTACCTACCGGACATGACTCTGGATGCATTGGCAGGCAAGATTTGGTCGATGAATCTGCTCATCGAAGTCGTCGTATCTTTGGAAATTTTCACGCGATCCCCTGCTTGAAGCGAATAATCCGTTTCCGGGCGGACGGTTTCGCCTTCATCATCAAAACGAACCACCATTTTGGTTCCGGCAAAGTCGGTCGCTGAAGGCCGATAAACAGTGACCAGCATGCGCCCCATTTTTTCCTGAATACCGGTTTGTTTCAGTAAATCGCCCACGAACACAGGTCTTCCGTCGGGGGGCAATGGCAAAACTCGGATGGCCTGTGAATCGCCTGCAACTTGTAAAACCAGCGAATTTTGCGATTTGGCCTGACTCGCTCGCTTATAGGCTTCGCTCGAATCAGACCCCTGTAAGGAAACCTGCGGATCGAACATTGAATCTTTGCTAGGTTTGCTAAACGTGCTGCAGCCACAGCAATAAACGATTGAGATTGCTGCCAAAGTGATGGGTAACGAACCTTTGAAGGCATTGAAACAATTAAGCGAGACCACAGTATGGCTTCCCGGAGTTTGACTACAAAACCATTGAATTGGAAAACCTTTCCGATTGGGCAATCTGTAATGTCAATCGGCCACTGGAACGGATTTCTTTAGCGCGATTGGGAAAAAATGTATTTTGTGTGAAGCTCCACGCGACTCGCTCGTGAGACCCCATTGGCCTTGTGCCCAATGGCGTGGACTGAGTGAGCCGAAGGCGCTAGCCGGCGCTAGCCTCGGGCTGTACAAGGCCGTTAAACTGATTTGCTGCCGAATCGGGCGTTTGCACTGAGACCAGTTTGAAAGTGAGACAAGATGAAGATTTACACGCGTACCGGCGATATGGGCAGTACCGGGCTGTTCGGTGGCCCGCGAGTTTCCAAAGACGATGATCGAATCGAAGCTTACGGAACCGTCGACGAATTGAATGCTGCCCTAGGCGTCGCCCGATCGGCTGGGATTCCTGACGACATTGATGGCCAACTGGCGGTCATTCAAAGCGAACTGTTTTCGATGGGAGCCGAACTGGCAACACCAGATCCCGACAAGCATGGTGTCAGGTTGATTGGCGACAAGCAAATCGCAAGGTTAGAGCAAACGATCGACTCACACGAAGCGACTTTAAATCCGCTAAAGCATTTTATTCTTCCGGCCGGTTCGGCGGCTGCGACACAGTTACACCTCGCGCGAGGGATCTGCCGTCGTGCGGAACGGCGCGTGGTTACCTTGGTGCGGCGACACGAGGCAAGTGTCAGTGGGGCGTTGATGATTTACCTCAATCGGCTAGGCGATTTGTTGTTCGTGCTTAGCCGCGTGGCGAATGCTCGCGCGGAAGTTTCCGAGGTTTTGTGGATAAAGCCAGAGGCAAACGAATAATTTGTTCGCGGTTGGCGGCTTGTCGCTTGACGCCGATAACCTCAAAATGGGATCGACGCGGATGTTTTTTGCTAAGTTTCAACGTATTGTCGTTCTACTGAGGGTCCATAGGCCGTGAAAAAAGTCGAAGCCATCGTTCGCCATTTTAAGCTCGAAGATGTGAAGAACGCGCTGACGGAGGCCGGTATTCATGGCATGACAGTCAGCGAAGTACGCGGATTCGGTCGCCAGAAAGGCCATACGGAAATTTATCGCGGGACGGAATATGCCATTGATTTCGTACCGAAGGTGAAAATCGAAGTCGTCTGTACCGACGACAATTTGCAAACCGTAATCGATACCGTTTTGCAGACCGCGCAAACAGGGCAAATCGGCGACGGTAAGCTGTTTGTCACCAATCTCGAAGACGCGATCCGAATTCGAACCGGTGAGCGTGGCGAGGATGCTCTCTAACGCCCGCCATCCTCAGGGTTAGATCAAACTATCGATGGCTATTACCTCCCCTTTGATCGAGTCTGTGGTGCTGGATGCACGCCGCCGGCTCCGTGAAGGCAGGGAGAAAATCCAACATCAACACGATCAAGGTGCCCCTGGTCCGCAGGTCTGCGCCCAAATCACCGATCTGTTTGACGGCATCATTCTTGAAATCTGGAATGCCGCTACGACACAGTTACAACTGACCCCGGTGCAACGTTCCCAGTTGGCTTTGGTTGCTCATGGCGGATATGGGCGTCGCGACTTAGCGCCTTATAGCGACGTCGATATCATGCTGGTTCCAACGCGTAGTGCTGGTTCAATCGTACAACCGATCGCAGCTCGGTTCTCGCGTGACATTGTTGACGCGGGGTTTCAGTTAGGTTTTTCGGTCCGTGGTCCCAATGAGGCATGTCGATTGGCGTGGCGGGATCCTATCATTTTCTCGTCGCTTGCCGAATCACGGCTACTTTCAGGAAGCTTGAAGGTCTACAGTCAATTCTTTAATTCACTTCGCAGCGGTGCCAAACGGCGGCGCAGTCTGCTGGTCGAATTGTTGTATCACGCACGACGTGAAGAACGAGTGAAATGGGGCGAAACAAGCTACTTGCTTCGCCCCAACGTGAAACGATCGCGAGGCGGATTGCGTGATCTACAATTCATTCGCTGGGTCGGCTTCACCTGTGATGGGGAAACCGAGCCCGATCGACTCGTCAAGCTAGGACGCTTGCCATCCGATGATTATCGACGTATCCGCCAAGCTTATGCATTCTTACTGCGGGTGCGTAACGAACTGCATTTCGAACATGGTCGCTGCCAAGATGTGCTTGATCGACCGACGCAAATGAACATCGCTACGAAGTGGGGCTACCAAGCGAGCGAAGGTCGGCTGCCTGTTGAGTTCTTCATGCAGGACTACTTTGAACATACTCGCAACGTCCGTTACGCGGCGTCATACATGTATGCCGATGCCCGAAAGTTGCCGTTATGGTCACGCGCGTTCGAGCGGGTGATGTCGCGCCGAATCGACGAATCCATCCGTCTGGGTCCTCATCATGTCTGGGTAGAAACCAAGCGATTGCCCGACTTCGCAAAAAAACTCAGCGATGTGCTGCGATTAATGGATATCGCTAACCGATATCGACGGCGGATCTCGCACCCAACGTGGCAGGCGATTCGCGAAGCAATGATTTCGCGCCAACCGGAAGCGCCTGACGAATCTGCCGTGAGGTCTTTCTTGTCGCTGATGAGCCGACCTGGTCAGCTAGCGGATTTGCTCCGTCGGCTAAACGAATTGCGAGTTTTGGAGCAGGTCATTCCAGCGATGAAGCGTGCTCGCGGACTGTTGCAGTTTAACGAATACCACAAGTACACGGTGGATGCTCATTGTATTCGTGCGGTCGAAGCAGCCACCCGTTTCGAAGAAAAGGAAGGTCCAGTCGGCGAGCGATATCGACAACTTGACGACAAGATGATGTTGCATTTGTCGTTGCTGATTCATGACCTTGGCAAAGGATTCGAAGAGGATCATAGCGACGTCGGCAAACGAATAGCAGCGGAGACGGCAATACAACTTGGACTAGATGAGTCCTCCAGCGAAACGCTTCAGTGGTTGGTTCATAAGCATCTCATTATGCATTATGCGGCATTTCGTCATGACCTAAGCGACCCACAAATCGTGAGCAAATTTGCGGACCAAGTGGGGACGCAACATCGCTTGGAACTGCTTTCGCTAATGTCCTTAGCCGATTTAACGGCGGTCGGTCCTGACGTGCTAACGGATTGGAAAGAGTACTTGATCGAAGACCTGTACACACGCGCGTCGGCCTATTTCAAGACCGGACAATTGCCCGGTGCACCAAGCCCACAGAGCGAAAAGGCAAGAGACGAGATTCGGCAATTCTTGATAGGCGTCAACGATGCTGCGTTGGCTGATTCTATGATTCGTGGGCTCACGGACACCGTTGTCTTGCGCGGCCACGCCGAATACTTGGCGAACCTTGTCCGCGATGCAATCGAAGGCCAAGCTTACGGTACCACGATCTGTCGTGGCCGATTTGAAGCCAGTCGCGGTGCAACCGAATATACGGTCGTGACCAATCAAAAAGATCGCCCGATCGGTACGTTCGCGAGAGCAACTGCCGCTCTGGCCGATTCTGGCTTGTCGATTCTAAAAGCAGAAATTGAAACCCTTGATGGCGATTGGGTGTGGGATACATTTCTCGTTGAAGATCGAGAGGCCAACAGTTTTTCCGACGAACGCATTGCCAAGGTCGCCGCCAAGGTGCGCGACTTCATGCTCGATGAGACACGCTCGTTCTCGGTGCATCGCCGATATTGGTTGCCAACGATCAAATCAGAATCCGAAACCATCAAACTACAGCCTGCCAACGTTAGCTTTGATGTCGACACCATGGACCGTTACACGATCGTATTGCTCTTCGCCTATGACCGGCCGGGACTTTTGGCATCGATCGCGTCTACCTTTGCTCATCTCAAAATTGTGTTGCATTTCGCCAAAATTGATACGCACTTGGACCAAGCCGTGGACGTGTTCTACATTACCGAACTTGGCGACCAAAAAATCGTTGATGCCGACAGGCTTGAACAGATCCGATTTGCACTTCTGGATGCCGTTGCAACGCAAGGCATCGAGAATTGAGTTTAGCGTTTAGCGAGAATTGACGCCGGGCATCGATTGCAACGTTCTTCGTCTCCGAAAGAAAAATCTTTTTTCCGACTTTCGCCCGCATCGTCTCCAATGCGCGGCAAACCTTCCTCGGGTGAATAGGAGTGCAAGTTTATCGCTTTGCACACATCTTAAAATTAAGCAAGGAAGTTATCATGATTTCAACGAAACTAATCGTCGCATTGCTCGTTTTCGCAGCCCCCGCAATCGCTACTGCGCAATACGACTTTAACGACTTTATCGACGCCGTTGAATCCGGACAGTCGAAGTCGGCGCCATCATCTCTTGAAATGCCTCGGCTCGCAGAGTTACCCAACGGGTCTGGTGAGAACACGACGGCCGGCACTTCCGCGCTGCAGCCGATTCTTAGTGACTCGCCGATACCCTTGGAGCCGATGCCATTTTCGATGCTTGAGTCCCCCGTGCCCAATCAAGTTAACTTTGAAGAACTATTTGAACAGCAGGACACTGGCCTCGCAGATCCTGCAATGCATTGTTCATGCAATTCAAAGAAAGCAGATTGCCATCGATGCCGACATGCAGCACATAGTCGCCAATGTGCCGTAATGCCTTACCAAATTCCGGAATTGCCGGCCCCATCATCGCTGCGTGGCTATTTTAACGCTTCGCCTTGCATGGCAAATGTTTGGGACGGTTACGCTTGCGAAGCATCGGCACGGTGCGCCCAAACGCAGCAAAGTATCACCGGCAATCACGGTAATCAGCACAGTCGCCGCCACCGCAAAGTTCCGTGCGAGTGATTAGCCAGTTACTTGCCGATTCTCTTAACGATGTCGCCAAAACAAAAACTTTTTTAGTTGACCCCAATTCGGCTGAAGGTTAGGCATTCAGGTTGCCGATCAACCTTCTACCATGGATGGGAGGGTGGAACGAATGGTACCATCGTTCCAGCGATTGATGGGCCATGGTGAGGCAGGGAGGGCTTCACCATGGCCCCTCTTCTTTTGCTCGTGTTTTCCAATCTGAATACATCTGTCTCATCGGACATTTACCCACGTACCCAGGCTCTGCCCAGAATCTGCCTGGGCACGCACTGTCCCCAAGGCTACGCCTTTCTTCGGGTTGCCGGCATCGCCTCTACAGCCTGAGGTGGCACTGCACATTATCTCCAGGCTTCCGCGTTTCCTTGGCTCGCCAGACCTACCAACGCCGTTCACGCTACAAACGAATCTAAGCCGAAGCGACAACAGACCAAGCTTGTAACCTTGTATCGAGAACAGCCCACCTCGATCGCAATTTGGCGATCGGAGAGTTGCTCGATCTCGTGCAGTTGATGAATCTCAGCCCAGATGGCAGGCTTCATTTAGAAAAGCTCCTTGTTGTTGACCGACTGGTTCGAGGCAAGCAGCGCCAAGCGTTGCTGATAGCTGTTATCAGTCGCCTTCGTTTCATCTAGTGGAGCGTGCGCGACATGACTCGCTGGCTTGCTTAGCAAGCTTTCGTCGTCTGGTTTTGGTCCGATGCACCTGCCAGGCAAGCTGGCAGGGGTCTTTGAAAAGTTATGTATAACAACGAGGGTGTAACCCACCGGGTGAAGAACTAAGGAATAGAAATCGCCCGAATGGTTGACAACGCCAAATTTTTAACATGCCAGGCGAAGAACGCTGCTTGCAAGTCAAAGCACACGATCGTAAGGCGATGTCATTGATGAACGATTCAACGCATTCCCGCGAACACTTTCGGTTGCGATACCCGTTGCAAGCCCGTCCTCGATTCGTCATGAACGGAACCAATTTTACGGTGACCAATATTTCGGAGGGTGGGTGCCGGGTCCTGTGCGACGACATTGGCGAATCGACGCAATTTAATCGCGCCCCGAGGTGACATTCTCATTCCATGATAAAACCAGCTTGTCTGGCATGAGCCAAGTTTTAACAATTAGCTCAAGCTCGTAGGGGTCAGGAAATAGATGTGTGATACAGCGAGGAACGGGATCGATACTGGTCCGAAACTCAGCGCCGCTGATGATGGCAAATCGCGATAAGTCTAGCGTCAACCGTTTCAATTCACTCATCAAATCGATTACTTCGCACAACTGCATTGAGCTTGCGTTTTGCGGCTTTCCAGTTTACTTATCTCTCTGTGCGTTTCTCTTCGCACGTTTTCCCGCTGTTTGATCGGGGAGAGTTTTCGCTGCAAGTTCGGCAAAATCATTTGTTTGGTGCTGCCAAACTGATTCTAGTTCTTTGACCTTATCGGGCATTTTCGACGCAAGGTTATGCTGCTCGGCGCGGTCCGAGGTGAGATCGTAAAGTTCCCACGGATCATTCTCGGCGGCGACGAGTTTCCAGTTGCCCACACGGATGGCGCGATTGCCCTCATGCAGCCACCACAGACTGTCTCGATTGATCATCGTCTCTTTAGCAAACGCCGGCACAAGACTTTTTCCAGGAGCCACTGGTATTGCTTCCCCGTCCCAATGCGTCGGTTTTTCAATGCCAACGACATCGAGCACCGTGGGTACGATGTCGATTACATGGGCAGGTGTGTGGCGAAGCTCATTGATTGGTGCAATGCCATTGGGCCAGTGCACGATCAGTGGAGTGCTGATACCGCCTTCGTGGACCCATGTCTTGTGACGCCGGTGAGGTGTATTGCATGCGCTCGAAAAACCAGGGCCGAGGCAAAGGTAGGTAGCGGCGCTGCCGGGTGCAGCCTGTGGATCATGGCCGCCATTACGCACCATGATCTCAGCACTCGCACCATTATCGGAGGCAAACATGATCAACGTGTTGTCATAGGCACCCATCATTTTAAGTTGCGCCAGGATACGGCCAATCTCTTGATCCATGCGGTCAATCATTGCCGCGTGAATCGCCATTTTGGTCGCTTGGAAGTGGCGTTGTTCGTCATTCAATTCACTCCACGGAAGCGGTCGATTGACTTCTCCAGGACCAAGTTTTTCGATCGCATCAGGAAAGGCATACGGGGGACCAACATCACGTTCGAGTGCAGAGAGCGAAGTGTTTGTAATGCCTATTTCCTGTTGGCGTGCGAAGCGAGCTTCACGCATGGCATCCCACCCGGCCAAGTACTTGTCGCGATATTTGGCGATGTCTTCGGGAAGTGCGTGCAGAGGGAAGTGCGGTGCGATGAACGCGATGTAATGAAAGAACGGCTTGTTCGCATGGTTGGCTGCGTGATCTTGCAGGCATTCGATGGCGTGGTCCGCAGTAGCGATCGTGGCATAGTAGTTGGCTTCATTGCCGTCGGATTTCACTTGAACATCGTCGATGGCGTTGCCTTTGGCAGTGAAGAAGTTGCCCTGGTTTTTCATATCGAGAGAGCGATCAAAGCCAGCGGCAAGCACATTGCCGTCGATATGCCACTTACCGGTATGGTAACTGCGATAGCCAGCGGGTTTTAGAAAGTCTGGTAAGAGTCTTGCCCACGGTTGTCGCACACCCTGACCGCCGCCGGGTACACTCGGCAGGGCGTCCCGATGGATCTGTTGAGCGTAGTAGCCTGACAGCAAAGCACCTCTTGTCGGCCAGCAGCGCGCGGTGTTGTAGAACTGCGTGAACCGCAGCCCATTGTTTGCAAGTCCGTCTAGGTTCGGAGTTTGGATTTCGCTGCCATAGCAACCGATATCGGAGTAGCCAAGGTCGTCAGCAAGGATCAAAACGATGTTAGGACGATCGCTTGTCGCGGCTTCAAGTGGTGTTGAACAAACCGCATGTGCAATCAGTGCTGCAAACGCTGAACAGGCGAACGTAAAATATGTCGATTTGGCACGGAACTGAAGCATGTTGAACATGGCTAAAAAACAGTCTATTTGTGGGCGAATCCTGGGCTGTTAAAATTTGCTATTGCGATCATTTTGTGTGTGCGCAAGTTTGTATCCATAAACACGCGTTGCAAGTTGCACTCTAAACCGCGAAGCGGTGGCAGTCGATAGCCACGGACGCTAGTCCGTGGTTGGTCTCCTTAATTGACGCGAATTTGATGGTCATACAATTCGCTCAATCAGAACAGTCGCTTGTTCTCAAAGAAAAAAGTGTCGGTCTTTTGCTGTGGCGATGTTCAAATATTTGCGGTGAATTAAACTGCGCGTTCAAACGATTGCCGTGCAATGCATTCGTTTCGTCTAACAAAGCCTGCACGCGATTTCCTGTGAGCAAGACTGATGAAGTTGTCCCAGTACTACCGTCCCGGAAGATGCGGCCTGTCATTTGAACTTTTTCCTCCGAAACCGGAGGGGTTTGAGTCGTTGTACGAGAATGTCAAAAGGTTGACGAATTTCCGTCCCGATTTCTTCACCTGTACTTACGGTGCAGGTGGCTCGAGTCAAAAGGCGACGTTGGACGTTGTACAACGGGTGCGAGAAATCACCGGATGTCCCGTCGCGTCTCACTTGACATGCGTTGGTTCAACCGTCGATGAATTGCGCAATTACCTTGCTGAAGCCGCTCGCCGTGGTGTCAGTTTCATCGTGGCGCTGCGTGGAGACCCACCCAAGGGGACGACTGAATTTAAAAGCGTCCAAGGCGGACTGAGCTATGCCAATGAATTGGTCGAACTGATACGGTGTGAGTTCGATTTTGGAATCCTAGTCGCAGGTTACCCGGAAGTTCATCAAGAGGCACCCAGCGCCGAGATGGACCTAGTGAATCTGAAGCGAAAAGTCGATGCCGGTGCGGATGTGATTGTTACACAGTTGTTCTACGACAACGAAGATTTTTATCGCTTTCGCGACACTTGTGACGTGGCAGGCATCCACGTGCCGATTGTGCCAGGCATTTTACCGGTCACAAATTTTGCCCAGGCGCAGCGAATCGCATCCATGTGCAAGGCACGTATTCCCAAAGACTTTTCGGATGCGATGAACGAAAACGATGCTACGGATTGGCAGTTCAAAGTTGGAGTTGAACATGCTCGCCAGCAAACGGTTGACCTGCTGGAAAACAATATTCCTGGACTGCATTATTACATTCTTAACAAGAGCACTGCGGCCGAAGCCATGTTGGATGGTCTGGAACTTGGTGCTGGGATTTGATTTTGCTTGATGAACTCCGGTTATAAGCAATAGCGGAATACTAACGTCTTGGTTTAGAATTCCGAACTTCGGTATATCGGCATGCCGATAGGAAGCGATGGTGGTCACACTTCCGGGCCACACGGCGTTTCTCCCGACGCTGACGTTTGTGCCACGAATGAACGTGTCGCGATCATGTTACGAACACCCAAAATGCTAACGCTGCTTGCAGCGGCAGTTGGAATCCCTTACACGGCTTCAGAAACGAATTTCGGTCAAACGGCCGTGCGAATCCTGAGCAGTAGTTTGAGCTCAATATCGACGCCTGTTGAAGATTTTTTGTCATCAACCCGGGGCGATTCCTTTGGGGATAACACTCATCGTGATGTTGAAGGCGTTTGGGAAGAGACGATCGATCGATATCGGTATACTGATCAGTCTCCCGCAGTGCCACCGACGGGTCGCCTTGTCGCTGCAACTAATCGTTCTCAGTTGAACCCTGGTACTTTGGATCGGGAACCATCCGCGTCGCTTGGCGTTGGCAGAGGTACTCCAGGTAATAACGGCCCGACGTTGGTTGGCCAACCGGTTTCGGACTTGCGAGAAGTGCTTCGATTCGACATTTCGCCTCAGTGGGTCACCGAGCGATTTTCTCGCGTGACGACGGTTCTTGCTGATCTGCAACTTGATGGGCTTCGTGTACCGATGGTGACAGGAACCGGACCCGATGACCTAGCGGGCTCAATTTCCTATTACTTTGACCAGTCTGCTCGACTTCAACGCGTCATGTTGCACGGGTTCACGGGTGATCCAAACTCCGTCGTAGAAACAATGACTCAACATTACGGGTTACAGAGAGAAGCAGCGCTGGAAGCAGGCGTCTATTCGCGGCGTTGGAATGGCCAGCCGGTTCATTTCTTGCGAATAACACGTGCTCCGATCGTCTATAGCGATGCAGTGCACCATAAATTCACCGTTTTTCTTGAGCTTAATCAGCCTGATTTGCGCTACGGCATCAGCCCGGAAGCCCAGCGAATTGTCACCGCTGATCGCAGCACTGGACGCTGGTAAAGCCGATTTACTTGGTTTTTCTAGGGTTCATTCGGCCATGAACCAAGCGTTTTTCGCCGAGACTACGGAACGGCGGCAGTACCTTTCTTCGCCTCCATTCTGGTGGGGGTATTCGCCATTGCTCGATAATCTTCGTAATTCTATTGTACTTTATGGTCTGTTTGTGCGAGACTAATACACATTGCAAGGTGTTTCTCATCTAGCGGGTGAGGACTTCTCCAAAGCCCAATCCGCGACTGCACGACTTCTGAAAGATTCCAGGAGATGGTTGATGAGTGGTGATTGGTTCTACATGAAGCGTCGATGGATTGGCGGAACTCAGAAGGTGGGACCTCTGAGCGATTCTGATTTGCTGGTTCGCATAGATCACGGACAAATCAAGCCTGACACGCTGTTACTCAGCAGTAAAACGAAGAATCGCTGGGTCAAGATGGAAGACATCGGACCTGCGATCAAATATTGGCGCAAGTTACATCCGACCGCGGAGGCGTAGCGTTTTGCCAACTCATTGTGGAACGATTATCTCAATCGTTCTTTAGGGCCATGGGGAACATTGCTCTCTGCTCCTACTTGCCGATGCAGAAACGAGAGAACACACGATCGAGAATGTCGTCCGTATAGATTTCACCAGTGATCTCTCCGATCGCTCCCAATGTTTGTCGCATTTCGGCCGCGACAAGTTCATGCCCAGTACCCATCGAAACAAAATGGATCGCCAGTTGAATTGAAGATGCGGCTCGTTTGACAGCGTCGGTGCAACGAATGGCGGTACCAGGAACACCGCCGTCAAATGAATCGAGTTCGGCTGAAAGCTTCTTTGCGATCTCATCGCTCAATATGGCAAGACCGTCTCCGGTTATTGAACTTGTTACCAACCAACCAGTTTTTCTTAGGATTGTACATTGGTCCGTGGTCACTGTATCGCACTTGGTCGCAATGGTGATCGTGGGGATAGAGATCTTTGCCTGATCGGGATCGTGCTCCGTCTTCTCTTCTATCGTGATGTCGCGCGCATCAGTGCAATGTAGGATAAGTGATGCATGGCTTAGCATCTCATTGGCAACTTGCTGGCTTGCAGTGACGATTTCTTCGGCACGTTCCTCAATACCTGCGGTGTCGGCAAGTCTGACAAGATAGTCACCAAGCTTGAGTTCCTTCCACACGACGTCACGCGTCGTTCCCGCTTGGTCGCTTACGATTGCAATGGATTGCTTTGTCAATGCGTTCAGCAGGCTGCTCTTGCCTGCGTTCGGACAACCACGAAGGACGACCCAGTGAAACGACTCGCTTCGACGTTGCACTGTCATCTTGGCTGCTGTGGAGCGGAGCAGAACAGAGATCGATTGAAGTCCATCAAGTAGGGAACGATCGTCAATGAATGAAATGTCTTCTTCGACGAAATCCAGACCGGCTTCGAGGTCGGCAAGTAGGTCCAACAACTGATTGCGAGCTTGTCGTAGTGGCGAAGAAATGTTTCCAGCCAATTGTGTAAGCGCCGAGTCGAGTTGTTTTTGGCTTTTCGCATCGATTACTCCAAGGACCGCTTCCGCTTGCGTTAGATCGAGTTGGCCGCCTAAGAAAGCTCGCATCGTGAATTCACCTGGGCCTGCGGGCCGTGCTCCTGCGTGCACAGCGGCGGCGACCACTGCTTCAAGAATCGGCAATGAGCCGAAGGTGTGGATTTCCACACTTGGCGTGCCCGTGTAGGAACGCGACGTTGGCCAAACAAATGCCCGACAGTCGACGAGTCCAAGCGGCTCCGCTAATTGCAACGCTAAATGGATAACCACTGGACGGTGTGCGACTTTAAAAGGATGGGATGACATGCGTCCCAGTACTTCTAATGCATCATCACCGGTGATTCTAACGATTCCGCCAAGGGCGGGCGACGTCGCTGAGGCAATGGCAACGATCGATTCGCGGAAGTCACTATATCCGATCATCTTGTAAAACGACTATCTCAATCGTTTTTTAAGAGAGATAATTGCTCTACTGGCGATGAACCTGAGGTTACGCCACCGGGATCGACACTTGACCCTGCTTGACGAAGTGCTTTTAGAACATCGCCCTGCGTTAGTATATCACGCAGTACAATCGGGGCCTGAGGATTTCGCCCAGGGTAGATCGCTAACACAGGAATGGAGTTGCTGTTAAGTTCAAGCAGCTTGGTCTTGATTTCTTCGTTCTGGTCCGTCCAGTCCGCAAGCATTGGTATAGCGTCCAGTTCGTCAACAAGCTTACTGGTGGCAGGCGTATTGATGGCAACGTTATAGTTGACCATACAATTGATGCACCACTTAGCGGTAAAGTCGATCAGCACGGTTCGGCCTTCGCCCTGCAATTCTTGCAAACGAGCTTCATCGTACGGTTCCCAATTAAGTACAGGCGGTCCTGGAACAAGCAAGCGAAACCCGAGGACGCAGATCAGCGTTGCGGACGCGATGCCACCTGCCCAAGCGATGAGGCGACGATTCAGACTATCCCATGCAGGCACTTGACCGATCAACCAGCAACCAAACCAAACGCCGATCAAAGACGCGAAAACCCAAACTCGGTGTTGATCGGAAAAACCATTGAACAGGTAAACGACCGTGCCAAGTAACAAAAAGGCTAGTAGCTGCTTGAATGTATCCATCCAAGCTCCCGGTTTCGGAAAATAAGCAAGCAGACCGGGATAAATTGCAATCAGCAAATAGGGCAGAGCCATGCCAAAACCGACTGCGGTGAAAACGCCGAAAGTGATATACGGCGGCTGATCAATAGTGTACGCAAACACGGTTCCCAAGAGAGGACCACTGCACGGCGTCGCCAGTATGGTTGTGAAAATTCCTTTGAAGAACGCACCCGAAGCTCCTTCTTTGCGTTGCAGTTTTTGCGTGGTATTGCCACCGACAAAACCAGGGATTGGAATCTCCCAAACGCCCAGAAAGCTGAGCGCCATCGCAAAGACAAGCAGTGTCACACCATACCGGAATTCAAAATAGGTGAATTGTTCGCCCCACTTAAACGAAAGACTCGGCAAGCTTGCCAAGATCGCTAGCGCCCAAAAAACAACCAAGATACCGAGTGTGTACCACAGGTTCAGCATCAATACTCGCCCGCGGTTTTCGCCTGCTTGTTCAGCGAAAGCCATCACCTTCAAGCCCACGACCGGCAGTACACATGGCATCAAGTTTAGAATCAATCCACCGCAAATCGCCATTGCGATGATTGCAGGGAATGGAAAACCGGAGGGTTGTGTCACCGGTGGTGGCACCGTTGCTTTGTTATTGTTTGAGGCGTTGGCTGCGACTGAATCGGGGGGCGCTGATTTGGATGGTTCAGTGCCGGGCGGTATCAACGCCATCGGAGCTTGTTGTAACAACGAGTTGGGCTTGGCCAAATCATTCATTGGAGTTGTTGCGTCCTCGATGGTGTCGACCCACTGGGTCGACGCTGCTGCATCCAGTGTCGCTGCAAAGGGTGCGGTGACGAACGAAACGCTGTTCCGTTGTAATGCCCCATCACTGTTTTCACCGATCACAATCAAGGCTTTAAACCGGAGCGCCTTGGGTGGCAGGCAGCTTTGATTCGTGCATGCTTGGTACACGATCGCGCCTTCGATCGTTTTTTCGCCTAGTACGGCATCACTGGCGACGACCATTGGCAGCGACCAAGTGACTTCGGATGCGTGGTATTCGATTGGCTCAGCCAGCCCCAATGAAGAATCGGTGACAGGCTCGCTTGAGGCGACTGGGCTGCCGATAAGCAATCCCGACTTTTCGGCTATCGTAAAATTTGTGCTGCTTTCAGCATCGTCGACCGCCGCCGGATAAATGTGGAATCCGGAGTTCGGTTTTGCAGTAAACAACAACGTGGCGCGCTGACCAGGAGAAACCACGGCGGGTTCGATTCGTCCCGTCCACTCCACCACATATCCCTGATCGCGAAAAGGTACTGGCGGCGACGTTGCATCACTCGTCGCGACCGCCGTTGCGGGCTCGACTGGCATTGCTGGTTCGACTGATGCGGGAGGGGGGACTGGCGTTGCAGGATCAATTGCCAGGGTCGTGTTAAGCTTGGATTCTTTGAACTCCGCAACCAGCGATTCATCGAACGGCGTGCATGACCCGTCCGTCATGCAAACGAGCGATTTTACAACCACCTTAATCGGCAATGAAAAATCGCTCGGCAGACCGATTTTAGCCGACCAAACGACCTTGTCGTTATGTTCTTCAATCGTAAGCCCTGGCCACGCTTTATTTTCGCTTTGCAGCGGCGGCCTATCGGGCTCAAAACTGCCCATTACCTTCACGACCGATTGTTCATCTACTTGAATTGTTGTTGGAGTGGGCCCGCCCTTGGCTTGAGTCACTGAGTAAACGTGGTAACCGCGACCCAGCTTGGCGGTAACCGAAAGCCGTCCGGTTGCTGAATCAATACGAACATACTCGGCATTGAAAATAGCTGGCTTATCTGGTGATTGCCCAAAGTCAATATTGAGCGGAAATGACTCAGCGCCTGTTTCGACGTCTGATTGCGCAGCAGCTTGCGAAAGGAACGCGAAAAGCGTCAGCACTGATCCCAAGAGAATTCGATTTAAATTTGAATGCATTCCTGTTTTTCCTTTTCGATTGCGACATTAAAACGCCTGCTTGGAATTGAACGTGGTCGGTCGTCATCATTCGATTAACTACCGTTCAATGCAAAACCCAAACATCGCTTCTACGTAGCAAAGAGGTAACTCGGGCTTGCGCCGCCTCGATTCCACCAGGAATCGTTCGCGACGGATCCGCCATCCACGTCAGCCAATTTGCCAGGTGAATGTACCAACTCGCTTCTTCAATAGCGCCTGACAGTTGTTGCTCGCAAGGCGAAATCGCACGGACGCTGGAGTATCCTGCGAACGCTTCGCCCCAAAGCAATTCAGTCTTGATGCCTAGGTCCGTAAAACTGCCTACCCATCTCGCCAAATCTGACCCCACAGTATCCTGTCTAATGGCGTCGAAATCAACTATCCCGGAAACGACCCCGTTTTCGAAGAGTATATGCTCGCGGTGACTATCACGCAGAACCCATTGAATCGGTACCTGCTTCAACGCAAAGGGACGCAGCAGCGACTCACTAGCAAACTGCAGTCGTTGCCAATTTCGGATCAAATATTCGGCTGCAAGTCTTGCCGGGCCGGTCATTTTCCCTGAGTTCGCCAATACCGCTGGCAGTTCCTGCCGAATCGCTCCCAACCTCTTTAGCCGCTGGAAAATCGCCGGCGCGGGTGCTAACGCGGTTCCCAAACCTTGCGTCGCTACGTGAAACCTTGCGATCGCCGCAGCACCTGAGTTCACGGCGGCAGCGACAGGGATTCGCGCTGATTTGTCAGCCATTTCTTTTGCAAACGCGGTTCCGGGCAGCCAAGTCGACAGTTCAAAATGCCGCGATCCTAAGGTAAGTCGCGTGCAATTTTCCCGTATAAAGCACAGCCGAGGCAAAATTCGCAAAGTTTGGTGGGCGTAAATCTGGACACGATGGACTTCATCGACTCGCGGCTCCGTTGTTCCCGCAGGCCATCGCTTGAGCGCGAATGAACGCTCAGTAGAGCTACATCGATAAACCGCACCACCGCTCAGGCCCTGAGACACGCGACTCACCGACATTTTAGGCTTAGGCCCAAGAAATTTTTCCAGCACCGTCGCGGCCAAAGAATCGCCATCTTCCAACATGCCAGTCCCAGGAAACGCAGGATTTTAACGATCCTGCATTGAATTTCTTGCCAATCGGAGCTCAACACCCTACGCTTTAGCTACGGGACATTAGTCTATTCGATCACAGTTTCCGGTTCGCTACAAAGGGTTTTTTGTGATTAAGTCGTTCGCACGCCACCAATTGGCGATTGTATTCGGGATTTTAGCCCATTCGGCGATTGCTGGATCGCTCAGTTTCGCTCAGGACACCGGAACACCAAAAATTCAATCAACGACTACGGAGCCTGATAAAGACAACCATTCCGAGGAGCGGTACTTGCGCATCAGCGAAACTGCGTCCGGAAAGCCAAAGGCAATGGAGACAGCGATCGTTCGTTTCGTCGGTGTGGAAGGTACGAAATTCGCGGGCCGAATCGTCGATTTGGTGGGAGTTGTGCATATTGGTCAACGCGAATACTACCAGGAGCTGAAGTCGAAGCTGGCTGATTATGAGGTCGTGCTTTACGAATTGGTCGCTCCTGATGGGACGCGCATTCGTCCTGAAGACCTGGAAGAGCGTCGGTCGCTCTTGGCGTCGATGCAAACGGGCATGAAAGAAATGCTTAATCTCGAATACCAGCTTGAGCTCATCGATTACATGGCGACAAACTTTCGTCACGCCGACATGAGCCCCGACGAGTTTATGGAGGACCTGGAGAGCCGTGGCGACGGACTTTGGAAAATGGCGGCTCGAATGATGGGGGCCGGGCTCGCGACGCAGGCTGCAAACGGAGGCGACGCGGGTTTGGTTCTCGCCTTGTTCAGCGCCGATCGGTCGATGAAGCTGAAGCAGGTCATGGCAAGGCAGTTAACCGACGTCGATGCCGTCACTGCTGGCATGGATGATGCCACGGGAGACAATACCCTTATCAAAGGCCGTAACCGTAAGGCATTTGAAGTCTTAAGCGAAGAACTCGCAGCGGGCAAGAAAACCGTGGGCGTCTTTTATGGCGCTGGCCATTTATCTGACATGGCCGAGCGACTGGAAAAAGAGTTTGGCATGCGGTCGACGACAACGACTTGGTTGACCGCGTGGGACTTGCAACGCAACTAGCGTCTTTTTTTGGACGGACTGGAAGTCCATCCTACGGCGAATTCCTTACTTGAGACCGATTCGTTTGCTTGGGTCTTTGCCGGGCTCGGAAGCGACCCTTTCTATGAGCTGACGGATTTTCACATCGCTTTTCGGTTCGCCGTACATTTCTTCGCCTGGCGGACTACCCCAAAAGAAGTCCCGTCCGTCGCTTGTTGAAAACTCATATTGTGGCACGGGGGCTGTTCTCGATGTTTCATCCAGACGGATACTCTGTAACTTCAAAATCTGGCGATGCGGTTCCATCGCTGCGGCTACTTTCGCTGCCCCGGTGATTCTGGCATCGCCGAAGTTCGAACCAATACCTCCCGTTGGATAGACGTCAGGGACTTCGATATGGACATACTTCATTGTTTCCTCGCGTGAGAATTCGGAAGTGGGCAGCAGCACGCCTTCCTCGTCAATTGCAAAGAACGAGCGACCTTGAACTTCGGAATGACGACTGATCACAAACACCATCGCAACCGGTCGACGGTACTGAAGGTGAACATCAACTTCTCCACCCGGAAGCTTTCGAACTGCAATCACACGATGAACCCAGGGATGAAACGAAAACGCGGATGCAATTCGAGCTGCGGCTGAGGGGTCGAGCAACGAAAGCTGGTCCAGTCGCGAGTCTGAGTAAACCGACGTCGCAATATCCGAGCTGATGTATTCAGGTCGGGCAGTTACATGGATCTTCGCCGGTGCAATGCCATAGTATTTCTTGGAAACATGCACGGCACCCCAGTTTTGCCAGGCAACGTAGCCACCTATCACCAGCGCAGCGGGCCAGATCATTGCCCAAGCTGCTGGCGCTTTAACGAGACGCTGGAGTATCCTCCGAGCGGGACGTTGCGATTCGTGATTTCGATCGTCGCCCTTCACGTCAAATCCGTTTTCGCGAGCAAATTCGCGGGCGTTGGTTTGGGTCTATCCTTCGTCGCACTCGCCAGAGTGCGCGATCACGTCGTTCGTTCGTGCTCGAACGATTGGCGTGATGGAATGACCTACCAAATTTGCAGACTTGTCTGCAAGTCGATCCCGGTCTGAAGTAAGACCTGTTCTCGCACTCTCTCGATTAGCTTCAGGCAATCGTGGCTGGTGGCTGATTCTCCAGCGATCAGGAAATGGGGATGCTCGGTACAGAGTGAAGCACCACCCTCGCGAAGCCCTGACAAGCCGATATCTGCTATCAATCGTTCTGCTGTCGCCCCATCAGGATCGACGAACGGCACCGCAATTCTCGCCGCATCCCGAGGACGCGCTGCGCCGCGCACAATCCATAATTTCTGCATTCGTTTCGTCAACGCTATCGGATCGCGACGATCGAGTTGAAAAACCACCTTCAATACAACCATCCCGCCAAGCCCAGAGCGCCGATGAGAAAACTGTGCTTCATCACCACGGATCGTCAAGATTTGGCCGTCCAAACTCAAAACTTCGATTTCGCTCGTTACCGATCCAATGTCTCGTCCATCGGCACTAGCATTCCCGACGAGTGCACCGGCAACCGTGCCTGGAATCCCCAATAAATGCTCAATCCCACCTAAGCCAGCGCCCACCGCGTGCGTCACAACGTGTGACAATTTTGCACCGCCACCAGCGGAAAGCCGCGTGTCCTCAATGGAAAACTGCGAAAGTGGGGACGCATCAAGCGACACGACAAGTCCGTCAACACCTGATTCCCGCGCAAGAATATTGCTTCCACCACCGAGCACGCGAACCGCAACACCGGCTTGGAGCGCCGCGCGAATCAGTGTTACTAATTCTTCGCGATTTGTCGGTTCGGCATAGTACCGCGCCGGTCCACCGATTCCCAGCCAAAGCAATGAAGCGAGTGGAAAATCCGGTTGAATGAGATGAGCAACGGAGTCTGGAAACTGCATGGCTGAATGGTTTGAGTCTGGCGGAATTTTGATTATGAATCTGATTTTGTGTTTGGTCAACCGAAGCGATAAAGACTTGTGTCTATCGCTTCGTCACAACAACATAACCGATCAACGCAAAGATTGCGTCCCGCGACTTGCTCAACCGCGACGCAAGACAGAAATCGCCGAACGAATCAGGTTCCGAACCGGGCCTTGCGGTTGATATCCGATCAACTGCGATCGTTCCCAACTGCCAGAATTGCTCTTGGAGAAAACAATAATTTGTGGAATCTTCTGTTCTCGCATCAATTGCTTCGCCAATTCTGGTTCTACGTCGCGATCAACGACGGCCACATTGACTTCAGTAAGTTGACCAGTAGTTTCCAAGTCCCGCATCGTTGTATCCTTCAGTGTGTGACACGCAGGACACCATTTTGCACTAACAATGACTAACAAGGGCTTCCCTTCCACTTGCGATTTGCGATAAGCCTCCGCGTAGTTGTGAGTAGCAGGCGCAGTGCCTGACATTGTGATGAGAGCGGCTACAAGTACCAAACACAGCATGAGAAACTCCTTCTCGAATGTGAAACACAAATCGTTAACGTTGGGTAAGCTGGTGGCTCCTTGTCGATCAGCTTGAGTTTGTCGTGATACAGTAAGCCGATGAGTTTAAGGATGGCTGCGTGGTCAACAAGACCTTTTTCAAATTTTCATGTCAAATTGATCTTGACAGCCCCAAACGACTAAGATCCGAAACACAATCACAACACACGCTAGACAGCCTTTATTTACTCTCAATGGCAGGCACTCTTCCATTGACAGCTTTCAGGGGGTGCTTTAATTGCTAGCGTTTTCGCAGTAAAGTTTTCTTGTTTTTCCGAGTAGCTATCGATGAAATTACGCATAGGTTTGATTGAAATTGGTGCGGCTTGGCAAAATCGGCACCGTCCGGCACTGCGAATGTTGCAAGATCGGTTCACCGTTCGTGCGGTTTATTGCGGCGTTGCCAAGAAGGCAGAAGCGGTCGCGGCCGAATTCCAAGCCGATGTCGTCGACGGCTATCGAGCGATGATGAATCGCAGCGATATCGATGCTGTCATGATCTTGGAAAGGTCATGGCACGGATGGCTTCCTGTGCTGGCAGCCTGTGAAGCAGGTAAAGCGGTTTATTGGGCTGGTGATCCTCAGTTTGATCCGACCGCCGATGCGGCGATTCGCAAGCAAGTGGATGAATCGGGGATCGCTTTTATGGCCGAGTTGCCGCGGCGATTCGCCCCCGCCACGTTGCGATTGAAGGAGTTGATTGCAACGAAACTGGGGCCACCGCGATTGATATTTTGTCATCGGCGATTGTCGGTTGTGCCCACAAAACCCGGCGGTGTCTGCGACTCGGATCCGTTGGCGGAAAGCCGCCGTGAACTGATCGAATTGATCGATTGGTGCCGCTATGTTGTCGGGCGAAATCCGTCGAACGTGACCGCCTTGGTGCATCATTTAAACTCGTCCGTCGGATATACCCCAACCTTGATGGACGAGCGCGATTACCAGTGCTTTAGCCTCCGATTCCCGGCTGCCGCCAGCGGACCGGAGGTGATGTGTCAGTTGAGTTGCGGCCAATACATTCCCGCTGCTTGGCATGAGGCGATCAGCTTTCGCCCACCATCTGCCATGCAGATCTGTTGCGAGCGTGGCGTTGCGTTTATCGACCTGCCATCAACGTTAGTGTGGTTTGATGAGGCGGGGCGTCACTTGGAATCGCTTGAGACCGAAATGCCAGTCGGGGAGCAGATGTTGACACAGTTTCATCGGATTGTGACCAGCCTTGTGAGACGACTCAATGACTTGGATGACGCGTTCCGCGCTGCCAGCATTTTGCATGCTGCGGACCAAAGTTCGCTAACCGGCGAACGAGTCGATCTCCGTTCAATTCGGTAACGTCATCAAATTCACCTTGTTTCTTTTTGCTCGGCAGTGGTAGTAACGGCCTGCTGAAGTTCTCCACGTACGCAAGCCGAAGGAGATTGCCCATGCCTCGGTGGCTGGTCATTCCATTAATCTCGCTGATTTTCGCTTCATCGACCCTGCTGGGTTCGACTGCACATGCACAATTTGGCGGTGGCGGCGGTGGTGGCGGTGGCGGCGGCGGCGGCGGCGGCGGAGCGCCAGGCGGTCCACCTGAAAAGCCTTCGTTCCGTGACTACATTCACGAACGCGGCGGGATGAAACCACACCGCGAATCGGGTGAAAAGGTTGTCGTCGATGTATCGGTTGTCGGTAACGTCAACGTCAGCACTGAAAAAATATTTCAGCAACTTCAGACGCGAAAAGACCGCTTTTATGATTACGAAACGGTCCTCAGTGATATCCGTCGTCTCAACGACATGGGCGCGTTTGAACACGTAACTTTCAAGCTGCAAGAAGTGCCTGGGGGCATGTCCGTTCGTTACGAAGTCCGCGAACGCCCGACGCTCACGAAGGTCGTCTTTCATGGAAATCGCGCCCTCAACGAACGCGAGCTACGCAGCCGCGCTGGGATCGACGCGGGTGATCCGATGAGCGAGTTTTCCATCGAATCAGCCCGTCGCCGGCTCGTCGATTACTATAAGGAAGAAGGGTTCAACCAAGTCGCCATCAAAACGGTGCGCGGCAGTGGTGCTGACTCCCAGGTCGTCATTTTCCGGATCAATGAAGGTCCCAAAGAACGCATCGAATCGGTTCGAGTCGAAGGGGGCACGATCGTCACGGCCGCACGACTTCAGAAAATTGTGAAGACTCGTGGCCCGTTCGGTGGAGTCTTTCGGCACATCAACAATACGGCTGATCTCACCAAAATCGACGAAGATGTCAGGGTGCTGGAGTCGTATTACCACAATCTTGGGTTTCTCACCGCAACCGTTGGACGCAGGATTGAGTACGACGAATCTGGGAAATGGATCACCGTCGCATTTGTTGTTGACGAAGGTGCAAGATACAAAGTAAACGAGATTCGAATCGTTGGTAACCAATACATCGAAACCGCATCGCTTATGAACTTACTGGAACTCAAAGCGGGCGATATGTTCGATGGGACTTTAATGCGGCGAGATATTGGCGAAATCACCTATGCATACGGCTCTTTGGGGTTTATCTATTCCGAAGTCGAGCCACAGACAGTGATGCGAGACGAGGCGAACTTGGTGGACTTGGTGTACACCATCATTGAAGGTGACCGTTGGAAGATTCGTAACATCAATGTCAACGTTGATGGCGAACCCCACTTAATGAAAGATACAACGTTGTTGAATCAGATCGACCTTGTTGAAGGTGAATTCATCAATCGTCGAACGTTAGAATTGAACCGACGCCGGATCGAACGGCAAAGTCTACTCGAAGTAAACCCAGCAGTCGCTGACCCGCCCGACATCAAAGTCGTCCCTGTGGACGAAGACAACAGTGATCGATGATTCGCTCGGTACGGATACCGTATATATGACCCTTAAAAACACCCAATCGCGAAGCGACTGCCTGATGTGGCTGGGGTTGATGCTGCTTGTCGCCTCCGGTTGCGGAACTCTTGCGCCCGGTGTTTTGCCTTTAGCATCCGACCCGCCACAAACGCCATCCGATGACGATTCGGCCGCGATTCAAGCGGCTTATCAAGTCAGCAAGTCCAGCTCTGCGGAAGGCAATATTAATGCAAAACCTAATGTACCGATCGCGATCGAAAATGCCGGTATTATACCGGTCAACTACGAAACCGGCGAACTGATTCCCGCCGACGATAACGGCGGCGAGCGATATATCGCGAGGCAATATCCTCGCACCTATCCTGCACCACCACCGCCAAGTGCTTATAGCGTTCCTAACAACGCGCCTACGCTCCCGCCTCAACCGCCGTCGATGTCGCAACTGCCGCGCGGTTTTCAAAATCCAGCGACGACGGCCGCCGCGCCAGTTGCACAAACTTACCAGCCACCTCAAAACAATGCCGTTCCGCTTGGCGGCTACCCACTTGCCCCTTCGCAACCGCTACCACCACCGTCGAACGCAGCGCCAGCACAAATTCCTGGTGGTTCGCTGCCTTTGCCGTCACCGTTTGGAGATGCTGGCCTCAGCGATCCGATATATGGAACTCCAGATTACGGTTCGCAGGGCATCGGTTCGCCTAGCCCAGGAAATCTTCTCGATCCCTACCAAGGTGCGCCCACCGAAACTCCGATCTACATTCCGAACACACGTACAGCCGACTTGGAAATCACTGGATCTCCGGCTAGAACGGGACGCCTGATGTTCGGTGGTGCTGTCAATAGCAGCGCGGGTGTTACTGGCCAGATCACCGTTGATGAACGAAACTTTGACATCACGAGATGGCCAAGAAGTTTCCAAGACCTTGCCAGCGGAACCGCCTTTCGGGGTGCAGGCCAAACGCTGCGAATCGAGGCCGTTCCTGGTTCACAATTCAAACGTTACACCGCAAGCTTCGCTGACCCGAACTTATTCGGTTACCTGCCGATCAGTTTTGGGTTGTCCGCTTTCTTGTATAACCGCCGATACCAAGACTATACCGACGAACGGCTTGGAGGAAGGATCAGTTTAGGCTATCGCGTAACGCCTGAGCTATCACTAACAACGGGCATTAACGGGCAGAATGTTCAGATATCCAACCCGCGAGTGAACACGGTGAGCGAGTTGAATGAAGTCGTCGGTAACAATCAATTGTTCACCGGTGAATTTCGCTTAACTCATGATACACGAAACAGTCCCTTCCAACCAAGTGAAGGTCACTTCTTCGAGTTCGGTTATGAGAGAGCGTTCGGCGACTTCCACTACAATCGATTTGAAATTGAGAATCGCAACTATTTACTGGTGAGTGAACGGGCTGATAAATCCGGCAGGCAAACCATTTCGCTTAGCACACGACTTGGCTTCAGCGGCGAAGACACTCCGTTGTTCGAAAACTACTTTGCCGGTGGATACGCAACGATGCGCGGTTTCAACTTTCGCGGTGCAAGCCCTAAAGAAAACGGAGTTCAAGTCGGTGGTCGTTTCCAGTGGCTCAACACGGTTGAGTATATGTTCCCGATCACGGCCGATGATGCTTTTCGTGGTGTCGCGTTCTGTGACTTTGGAACCGTCGAACGCGATATTGAAATCAACAAGGCTAATTTCCGCGTCGCCCCCGGTTTAGGACTTCGCATCTCAATCCCAATGCTCGGCCCGGCACCGCTTGCCTTTGACTTCGCGTATCCCGTTTCGATGGCATCAACCGACCAGAAGCGAATCTTCAGCTTTTATATGAGTGCGTTGCGCTAAGCGGTTTTTTGTTTTTTGCGATCGAATACCACCAAGCGACGTTTCCCTGCAAGTGAATCCCGCTTGGCTCGCCCAGCGGAACTTTCGGCGTTGGCCCTACCAAGCGATGCTTCCCCGCAAGTGAATCCCGCTGGCTCGCCCAGCGGGAGTTTCGGCTTTGGCCCTACCAAGCGACGCTTCCCCGCAAGTGAATCCCGCTGGCTCGCCCAGCGGAAGTTTCGGCTTTGGCCCTACCAAGCGACGCTTCCCTGCAAGTGAATCCCGCCGGCTCGCTCAGCGGAAGTTTCGGCTTTGGCCCTACCAAGCGACGTTTCCCTGCAAGTGAATCCCGCTGGCTCGCCCAGCGGAAGTTTCGGCTTGGTCGACGCAGCGCTCTCGTAGAGCCAGAACCGAATGATCCGCTGGGCGAGCCAGCGGGATTTATTCAATCAGGATAGTTGTATTCCAAAACAATGCCCCGCTTCGTTGCTGGGGCAGAAC
>JAYVSE010000032.1:0-26166 GCA_043775635.1 Planctomycetaceae bacterium
GTCGACGATCGCTTTCACCCCGAAATGCGACGAATGGAACGCCAAGTTCTGCTGACAATTGTCGACGAGACTTGGAAGAACCATCTGCTGGCGATGGACCATTTGCGCAGCAGCGTGCAACTCAAGGGCTATGCGCAGCTTGATCCCAAGGTGGAGTACAAGCGGGAAGGCATGCGATTGTTCGAAAAGATGTGGGAATCGATCGGCGAACGCTCGACCGATTTGATTTTCCGAATGGAGTCGTTCAACGAGGAATTTGTTCGAAGCACATGGATCGATTCGCGCGCAGTCAAGGAAAACGTTGCACCTTCGGCGACGGGACGTGATGCCATTCCTGGCGGTTCAACTGGGCAAAGCGTTGCCGAGCAAAGCAACCGTAGAAACGATGAAACCAAGCCGGAACCGATTCGCCACATAGGTCCAAAAGTCGGACGAAATGACCCCTGCCCTTGCGGAAGTGGCAAAAAGTATAAAAGCTGTTGCCTGAGAAAACTGGCTGAGGAATGACATGGAAGGGATTTCCAACAGTGATTTTTAACCTCCTGTACCTAATCGCACTTGTCGTCGCCTCACCGTGGATCGCTTTTCGCGCGGTCGCTCACGGGCGGTATCGTCGCGGCTTGCGGCAAAAAATGTTTGGCCTTAGCGCTCAGGATATCAAGCCATCAGCCAAGCCAACCGCTTGGTTTCATGCGGTCAGCGTCGGCGAAGTGAATCTACTGCCTGGTATCGTTTCCGCATTTCGCAAACGCCATCCCCATTGGCAAATCGTTATCAGTTGCACGACAGATACCGGTTACGACTTAGCGGTCAGGCGATTTGCCGATCAAGCGACTTCGGTCTTTTTTTGTCCGCTCGACTTTACGTGGGCAGTTGGAAAAACGATCCAAACGCTCAAACCACAACTACTCGTGCTGGTTGAACTTGAGTTGTGGCCAAATTTAATTCGCATGGTCACCGAAAGCGGGTGCCAATGTGCTGTAGTGAACGGCAGATTAAGCGAAAAAAGCTTGAAGAATTACTTGACAGCCAGTCGGGTATTGCGCCCGACTTTTGCGCGGCTCAGTTGGGTCGGATGTCAGGACCACGACTACTCCGCACGCTTCATTGCCTGCGGAACACTGGAAACCAACGTTACTGTCACCGGCTCTTTGAAATTCGATGACGCGCCGACGTCTCGCGATACCAGCGAAGTTCAAAACCGTCTGCACTGGGTCGGTTGTGCCCCATGGCACCAAATCATGCTCGCCGGGAGCACTCATGTTGGCGAAGAACGGATCGCACTAGACGCCTACAAGCAGTTATCAGGTGACCATCCGGAATTGCGACTGATCCTGACCCCTCGGCATACCACTCGGTTTAACGAAGTAGCAAAACTTGTCGAATCATTTGGCTTCGTTTGTCGCAGGAGGAGCGATTCGCTTGATGTGGCTGACAATTGGGACCAACAAACGGTCATTCTCGTCGATACGATTGGTGAACTGAGGCACTGGTGGGGGACGGCCAGAATCGCCTTTGTTGGCGGTGGATTTGGCGATCGCGGTGGACAAAACATGCTTGAACCAGCAGGTTACGGATGCGCCGTTTGTTTCGGGCCGAATACCCGAAATTTTGAAGAGATAGCCCGTCGTTTGATCGCGGCCGATGGAGCCGTACGGCTGCAGCAGGAAAGCGACCTAGTCGAATTTGTGCGTCGCTGCTTAGTCGATCCACCGGCTGCCGATCGACTTGGCATTGATGCGCAGACGATGGTGTCTTCACACCTTGGGGCCACTCAGCGAACGATCGAAAAACTCGCTCAGTTGGCTGAATCTCGCGTGCCCGCACCGCGTTTATATCGCGCCGCATAGCGGTCGCGATGTTTGAAAGTTTGCCACAAAATTGCTTGCTGAGCAATATGACAAGAAGGCTTCCGACTTGGACGCCAAGACGGGCGTCAAGCCACCGGAAGGCAAATGATTTATTTGATTGGCCGAGAGACATTACCAATTCGCAGCCTGGTAAGTCGGCGTACCCCAAGGCGGAAACTACCCCAAGCAAGGCTACTCGTCCGTACCTTCAATTACGCGGCTCATGGACGTTAGTAACTGCTCGAACCGCGAATCGCTGGGGGCGATCTGACGACCTGCTCGAGCTTGTTGGCGAGCTTCACTGATGTTGCCAGATTCTCGTAGCGTTAACACATACTGGTAACGAGTATCGAGATCTCCTGGGGCTAGCAGAATTGCTTTCGCAAGCGTTTCATTGGCGCGATTGAGTTGCCCCCGTTTAACATAAATACGAGCGAGTAAACCCAGTTGCTTTAATTGATCAGTGCGGTCGCTCGCTTGTGACTGTTCTAGTAATTCGACCGCGCGAGTCAGAATTGCAATCTCCGGCTTGTTCTTTAGAAGCTCCTGCTGGGCTGCAATCGCCAATACTTCAACGTCATTTGGAAGAATACTGGCGAGCGAAATGGGACAATCTGCGGGATAGCTTCCGATAACGGATAACGTCAACGACGGCTGAACCCGCATTGATTGTACCCAGGCGGACGCTGCCAGCTTCCAAAGTTTTGCTTGAGCGGCAAGCCTCCCTGCGAAGAGCAGTGATCCGCCATGTTTGCAGCGGAGGTTGATCAGCGCGTTAACGAGTATTTCCGTTTGCTCTGCACTGCCACCGGCAAAGTCCAGCCCAATCACTTCTGCATGAGCCTCGTCAGACAGGGGACATGCCAAAATTGCCAGGATTGCAAGTGTTCGTGCATCGTGTAGGGCAGTGCCGTATGTTAACCGTTGGTCTTCAAGTGACATGGGCACCGCGCTTGGTTGTACATGGGTTGGCGAGTTACCGACTGCGACTTCCTTAACGCGATAAGGCAGCAAAGTGGAGATCTCATGATCCAAATGATTACGGACTATGGTTTCATGAACGCCAATTTTATTGTCGTCAATCGCTTTGGCGGCGGTTTGCGTAAACCACATCGATCGTAATGTCGATGGCGAAAGAGCCTGATAATTTGCCAGCCAGTCTGCTGACTGTGAATCATTTGCAGCAACCTTCGCGGCATCGAACCGCGCGAGGTCAACCGACAGTCGGGTTAGTTCAATGATTGCGTGCGAGTCATCAGGATGGCTGGCAACATAAGACACTAAGGAGCCTTGAATTACTTCCGCGACTTCCCGGTTAAATTGGCCGCTACGAGGTAGATGCCTCGCGAGCCGCGAGAGGTAATCGCCCCGAGCATGACTGTCGAGCGATCCGATGGCGGGAATCAACATCAACCCAACGACTAAACCAAACCACACTGGTACCGCATGCGCATTGCGAAATTTTGAAGTCGATTTGAAATCTTGATTCGAGGCAATGCGGGTTTCATCAAAGGAAGGATCACGATCGGATGAAACGTCTGAAAAACTGCCGATGAAGGTACTTCGCGAAACTACCGCACTTGCCAACACGGTGGTTACTAAGGAATTTGCGGGAATCCTTAGCCCAAAATCGAAAATCTGACTTACGCCCAGTGCACCTAATGCGAACCATCCGGCGGACGCAAGTCCGTGATCAATGGGGTCGGGACTGGCATTGAGCCGGTGAAGCGAGTGAATCACAAACGCGAGTGACACACAGAGAACGATGATCCCAACGACACCCATTTCAACGAGCCATTCCAACCAAAGGTTGTCGGCATTCACAAACCATACGCCAGAGCTGGACTTTTGATGGGGCAGGTATGCATAGCGGTACGTACCTACACCCCATCCGAACACGGGTTGGGCCATGGCAGTACGGAACCCGTCTTTCCAATGCTCAATGCGCCCATCACGAATTCCCTCATCCGTAAATAGCACATCTGGCGTTCCCTGTAGCCGCTCTATGGTCCGGGTCGGTATGTCGAAATTAATGAGCAAGATTGCAGCCATCAACGCGATGGCTAGTAGCAATGGAACAAATCCTGTCCCACGGTGTAGCGATTGTACTAGTCCAAAGGCTAGTAATAGTCCGGCAACAGCACCAACCAAGCCGCCGCGCGATCCGCACGCGAGCAAGCCAGCCAAACAAAAGAGCGAACAGACGATTCCGATCATCGCAATTCGGTCGAAGGCGACGTCGAGCCATTCCGTGACAGGAAATTCATCGCCGCTAATCGAGGCACCCGTGATTGCGGCCATCCGCCATGCGATCAAACCCAAACTGGAGGCAAGCCCAAGATTGAGTATCACAGCCGCATTATTGCGACATACGAAAGTGCCAAAGGGGACACCACCCAGAAAGCTTTTGATCCCCCAAACCGTTGTTGTTGGATCAAACACAACCTGGTAAATTCCCAGGCCAGCTTGCATAGCACCGGTGATCGCTATGCACGCAAGTAACAGCGTGATTCTGCTTCGGGTGACGAATAACTGCGACGCTGTAAACGCAAATACAGCAAAAACCACCATTAGCGACACCGATTGGCGGGTCAGCCAAGTGGCGATCGAAAGCGATGGATTTTCATTGATTCGATCAGTCAGGTCTGCATGCGAAACCATGCTGATCGTGTTCGAAATGTTCTCGTATATTTCTGCTGAAGCAGGGGCAACGATTGCTAATAGTGCCTTGGGTAGATGGAGGGTTTGAAGTGCCCCTAGCATTGCAACTAAGAAGAGGGCCACGGCGACGAGTCCAGCTCTTACGGACTTAACGCGATTTGTCGACAGGCAGGTTGGAATCGTTAGCAGCAGAATTCCGCCTGACGCTCCACCCAATGCCCACTGCGTCCAAGGCAATACACCACCGCTGTCTGCCGCGACCAATGCAGGAACGGTTGCGACCAACCCAGCGGCAAGCCAAGAGGAAAGTTGTTCAAGTTTCAGGATGAAGCGACCAGAAAAGAGGAAAAATACAGCCGACTTGTTTGCAGACAATTTCCACAGGACGCATGTTATGGCAAAGGCAATGCTGTTTTGGAAATCGCGACATCGTGTCGTACCATAATATTAACCAATTCTGTGAATGACGTTTTGGAATTCCAGCCGAGGACTGCATTTGCTTTACTGGCGTCTCCCACAAGGTGCTGAACCTCACTGGGCCGAACGTATTTCTCGTCCGATCGTACGTAACGCTTCCAGTCAAGCCCCACCGCACTGAACGCAACGTCAAGAAAGTCCTTGATACTATGATCTTTGCCGGTTGCAAGCACATAGTCATTCGGCGATTCATGTTGCATCATTCGCCACATGGCTTCGACATATTCGGGAGCATATCCCCAGTCCCTACGTCCATCGAGGCTCCCCAACGTTAGATGGTCGGCTTTGCCGGCAGCAATCCGGGCAACGCCGGTCGTGATTTTTCTCGTCACAAAGGACTCGCCTCGGCGAGGAGATTCGTGGTTATAGCAAATCGCATTGCAGGCAAATAAATGATGTGCCTCTCGGTAGACCTGAACCATCCGTGTCGAAAAGGCTTTGGCGACTCCATACGGTGTGACTGGTTGAAAGGGAGTTTCCTCGTTTTGGGGCGATCGACTTGGCCTTCCAAACAGCTCGCTGCTTCCGACATGAAGGAATTTTGGTCGCTTCACAAGATCACGGAGTATTTCCAGCAACCGCAGCGTTCCCATGGCGGTGAATTCACAAGTCGACTCAGGGATCTCAAAACTGATTCCCACGTGACTTTGCCCTGCGAGGTGGTAGACCTCATCGGGTGCAAGTTTGACAATGATCCGGCGAATCGTCGTCATATCATCGAGGTCAGCATAATGGAGAAAAAAACGGTTACCGTATAGCTCGGGATCATTGGTTAAATGATCCAATCGGTCGCGGCTCGTATTGCTACTACGGCGAACGAGTCCGTGAACTTCGTAGCCTTTTTCAAGTAGTAAATCAGCAAGGTAAGAACCGTCTTGCCCGGTGACCCCGGTGATCAGCGAGATTTTATGCGTCAGGATTATTCGCGTACAGTTTGAGGTTTTGTTCTTAGAATTCAATCTAAAGTTAGAACTTGAAGTTGTTTCAATCTTCGTCGGACACGAATGCCTTTTCAAGCACTTCAAGCTGACAATCATCCAGGACAACCGATGCTCCTTGGTTCATGAACCGAACTTCGACGATTAGGCAAGTCTGTTGCTGCCTGCGAAGCACCGTTCCTTCGAACCCAGCAAATTGACCACTTTTAACACGCACGCGATCACCGGAATCAATTCGAGCCTCCGGCGATAGCGGAGCACCTGTTCGAATAAGTTGCTGTAATTGACGAAGGTCTTCGACCAATAAGTCCGGGTAAGGGACGGCAATGGTGCGTGATACACAGCCACTGCAGACAGCCGTGTACCGCGCCATTTCACCACCGCAAACGAATACATAATTCGCAAAGAGCGGCAAGTAAGATTCACGCACTCTACCTGCCGGTGACCGGTATCGCCGGGAGATGATGGGGGCATAGAACCCAATCTCGGCTTTGAGCAAGTTGCGCATCAACTGTTTTTCTTGCCTAGCTCTTGTATAGCAAGCCCACCACGGCATCGACTCGGCTTGTTTGGCAAGTAGATTGTCGGGATAGCAATCAGGCTCGGACTTGAGGATCGGCATGAGGCGTGAACTGGCGAAAGCGTTATTGGTTAGGATGAATCATCTGCACTTTTTAGCCGATCATTACTAATGTAAGGCTGGGTTACTTAATTGATGAGCATCAGCTGACATGTCAAAATTATCCAAAGATGAAGGCGATTCTGGATCTCGCATTTCCTTGTGAACTAACTTTTCGGAAGATACCAAGGCATCGTTTCGCGATCGGGAATCGACATCACGGGTTTGGACCGCAGCAGTCGTTTCCGATTCGCCTATGGCTTCTATTAATTGCTGAACTTGTACATACAGCTCCCGCATGCGATCGTTGAGCTGGTCTAGTGTCTCAACGATTGATGTGGAACGAGCATCGCCAGTCAATTCAAGTCGACCAACAAGCCGCTCATCGATAAAGATTGGCATTTTCAATGAAAGCTGCGATGACTTTTCCGGTTGACGAGCGCGCCGCCAAGAGCCATGATAACCTTCCTGCATCCAAGCAATATTCACATCAAGCTTAATCTGTGAAAGATCGCGATCCACAGCAAACTCTACCAGCGAATTCCAAATGGAATCCCAGCGGCGATTACCTTGGAGGTGGATTCTCTTTTGATGGACATGCATATCACATTGGTTGCTTCTGACAAGCAGCGACTCACCAAAACTTGCCGTTCGAAGAACCAGCAGCTTGAGCTCAGCATTGCCAAACCATCGACTTAGGACCAGTAGTGCAACGACGAAAGCCACGCCCGCAAATGCGATCCATTGCTGATGCAACATGACGCTAAGTATCGAAGTAAAACTTGTGATTCCAGTCAGCACCGCAACGACGAGCAGCATCATCAGATGCGAAAACCGATCCAGCAGGCGATGGTGCAAATGAGCTCGATCCGTCGCATAAATACTACGTCCGGTAAGAACGCGGCGAAGGATCGCAATCGAGGAATCGAATAGTGGCAACGACAAAACTAAAAGTGGTGCGACGGAAAGCAACGTCGAGCCTTTGATAGATCCCCAAATCGAGATCACACCGACAAACAACCCAATTACCATGCTTCCGGCATCGCCCAGATAAATGCTGGCAGGTGGTCGGTTGAAAACCAAAAAACCAATCAAAGAACCGCAAAGAGCGGCTGCGACGGCGGCCCCCAATGGCGAACCGGTCTGCACGCATATCACCGCCAAGCCACCGCTGATGATTGCACCGGCAGTGGATGCCATCCCGTCAGCACCGTCTATTAAATTAAGTGCATTGATTGCCGCGAGGAGCCACAAAACCGTGAGCGGAAATGCGAAGACGCCCAAATCAATGGGAATTCCGAAAAGCGTGATTTTTTGAACAACGGTGCCAGTACCGACAAGCGAGACAACGATCAAAATCTGAAGCAACAGTTTCTGACGCCCTCGGAGCACAAATGCGTCATCGACGAGTCCGACCAGCATCAGAGTGCCTGCCGAGTAAAACAGAACATGCCAGCGACTGTCTAGTGATCCAAGAAGCCCCTCACCCCAGTAGCGATCGCCCAGCAAAACAGCCGCAAACGTGACGCATAAGGAAAGGAAAACGGCGACTCCGCCACCCAGTGAGACAGCATTGGCTTGCAGTTTTCGTTCAGCATCAGGCTTGTCAATGATACCCAAACGCCGAAACAGCCCACGAACAAGCGGCACAATTGCGAGCGAGGTTAGACAGGAACCTATGATAGCTATCGCCACCAATTTAAACATTAAACCGCTCCATGTACACTAAGACCACCGAAGTCCACTTCATAAACGTTTGATACAACATTCAGGCGGGACGTGACTCGCAGAAAAGAGCCGAGAAGATAAGTACCGTTAGTTTCTGGCATCCACTGGTTCGATTATAAAACGACATGTTTCCACGAATAGTCTCAACCCCCAAAAAACTCGGTTTTTTCCGCATTTTGATTCAATTGCTCGTTTTTACGGATGCGAGTGCTTCAGAAAACACTGTCAACTCGATCCATCAATTCCCGGCACAATCGTGCTGACCGGTCTTTTCGGAAACTTTGATTCAACCGGACGTCGGTGCATGGGCGATAAGTAGGCCAACGGGTTGTTGCAACTTGCACAATCCGCATGACATGAATGATCCGCATCACGATTGCCGTTGCAGCCAGGGGGGCCAACATGGCGACTCGTTTCACAAACGATTCAACCGTTAACGATTCCGTCACGACTTGTCATTGGCAAGCCAACGGACCCGATTGCCCTTTTGGGCATTCGGAAAATGTTAGCCACGACACCTTGGCCCAATCCGCCAATGACGTGGTCAGAAAACCGACCATTGCCAAACAGCTTATGCTGCTGGCCACCCTCGGTTTCTTACTGTACCCAGCCCTCGGCTGTACGATGGTTTCAGGACTGGGCAACAGCCTCAATCACCAAGAAACCCTCGACAATTTCCTGGTTAATTACAGGAATCAGGCTTGGGCGGCCAAGGCGTGGCACTGCCGCAAGCACAAATTCTGTAACAAGCGTTACCTGAGCGACTACGAACGCGGATTCCGCGACGGATATGCTTCGGTCGCTCAAGGTGGAAACGGCTGTGTTCCGGCAGTTTGCCCACAGTCATATTGGGGCTGGCAATACCAAGCTGCTGACGGTCAGGCACGGATGAACGCCTGGTTTGAGGCATTCCCGATGGGCGTCCAAGCCGCCGAACAAGATGGTATTGGCGGCTGGGGACAACTTCGTACGTCGATGGCGTATCCAGCTCCGCCGGCCGCAATGCCAGCAGGGATGGGGCCGGGGGCAATGCCAGCCGGTGCAATGCCGATGGGCGCAATGCCGATGGGCGGCGCACCCATGGCTGGAATGGGAGCGCAGTCCCGATTCAGCGACCAAACAGAAGTCGTGCCAACGCCCGATCCAGTGGCATCGTCATCAAAGACGAAGAACACCGAGCCGAACACGATGGTACCTAAACCACCTAAAACAACCGTGAAATCGATTGAGCAACCGGGCCTGGAGACAAAGGTTCCGGGACTAAACCAGCCCGAAGTAGCAGCGCCGCGCAACGTCGACGCCGCTCCGAAGGCTGTTAGCCCTGCACCTAAAGCAGACGCTGCGGTTCCGCAACCAAATGACGATCCGTTTGGTTTTCAGTGAGTGAGCATTGTCTCCAAGTCCCCATTACTTGATCCAGATAAAGAACATCCAGTTCGCTGACTTACCGCAGCAACGCATGCGAAAGAGACGTTTTACGATGATCCAACCATCTAGCCGAAAAGTGACGGTATCTGACCGGCGTCGTCGCCGTGCGATGGCGTTAGCAGCAACATTAGCAACTGTCCTCTTAGGCGGTTGTACATCTCTGACACAACCGATCAGCGGCGTACCGGCGAATCGACTGCCACCGCAGTTCTTCGCACCGCCAAAGAACAACTTGGTGCCAGTCGATATTTCGTTGCTTTCAAGTGAGCCGCCACGTGAATATCAAATTGACAAAGGAGACATTTTAGGTGTCTATGTCGAAGGCGTATTGCCATTCAATCCGCCCAACGTGACGCCTGAACCGCCGCCAGTCAACTTTCCCGACGCGAACAGTAGTCTGCCACCGTCGATCGGGTTTCCGATCGCCGTTCAAGAAGATGGGACATTGTCGTTACCACTGATTGAGCCGGTGGAGGTTCGTGGCCTGACGCTCGACCAAGTTCGCGAGAAGGTCCGCGATGCCTACATCGATAGTGACATCCTACGACCAGAAAAGGCGAGGCCAATCGTTTCGCTGATCAAGGAACGCACCTACAATGTCATCGTCGTCCGCGAAGACGGCGGTTCGGATGGCCAAGGACCTGCCGCCGCGCTGCGAGGAACCTCTGGCGGAGCGATCCGCGGCACGAGCGACCAAAGCGGTACTGGATCGCTTGTAAAACTACCTGCCTACCAAAACGACATCTTGCACGCTTTGGTGGAAACCGGTGGACTGCCTGGGATCAACGCCAAGAACGAAGTTAAAGTCCTGCGGGCGAGTCTTGCCGATCAACGCAAACGAGCCGAATTTTTGACCCAGTTCTATGCTCAACAGCAAGCCGCCATGCTTGACCCTTGCTCATGTCCACCCGAATTGCCAGAAGATCCGTCGATCCTACGAATTCCGTTGCGACTTCCACCGGGCGTTGTCCCACAACTGAAACCAGGCGACGTGATTCTTGAGGATGGAGACATCGTTTACATCGAAACTCGCGAAACAG
Organism: Planctomycetaceae bacterium; assembly: GCA_043775635.1. Classification (GTDB taxonomy): domain Bacteria; phylum Planctomycetota; class Planctomycetia; order Pirellulales; family Pirellulaceae; genus UBA6163. Next base: position 10,742 of record JAYVSE010000032.1, read on the forward strand.
AAGTGTTCTACACCGGTGGTCTGCTACCGGGCGGTGAGTTCCAACTGCCACGTGACTACGATCTTGACGTCTTAGGAGCAATTTCAATCGCTGGAGGAAGCATCGGTGCTAACGCCGGTCGTTCTGGCGGCCAAAGCTCATTTGGTCCACAACAGTTCAGTCAATTACCTCCAGGAAAGATCTACATCCTGAGAAAAACTCGTTGCAACGGCCAAGTTGCGATCGAAGTCAGTCTTTCGGGAGCAATCAACGATCCTCGTCAAAGGCCGCTGATTCAACCCGGAGATATTGTGATCCTACGGTACAGTTGCGCAGAGGAGTCTCTCAACCTTGGCTTGAGCACCTTCTTCACCTACGGAATCGCACAACTGTTCAGGGGCAATAGGTAAAACCCTATTTCCCAATACCTGACAATCGACTGGGCCTGCGAGTTTTGACTTGCAGTCCCAATTGTCATTGCTAGTGACTAGATTTGTCAGCCGTCATTCGATTGCGAAGTACTTTACAAGCATCAGCGGGATTGCTGCATAACGAACAACTGGTGCTGCCATCTGAGTTCGGCGAATTCGCCAAGCCACCGCAAGAACCGCTGATGGCGCGGCGTCCAAACATAACGCCAATTGCCATGGCAGCGACGACCAAAGAAAAAGCGACCAAGCAGGCAATCGCAATCGGAACGAATGAATTGGATGCTTCTGCAACGTCTACCTTTGTGCTGACCTGAATGACCGGTTCAAAAGCTCCTGTTGCGGTTGTTTGGATGGCACCATCCGTCCGGCGAACCATCAACAGTGCATCCAAATTCAATCGCTGCGCGAATTCGAAGCCCTGTTTGTCTCCCAGTACGCTGAGTGCGGTCGCAATGGCATCCGCTGTCATACAGTCGTCCGCCAGCACCGTCACGGATGCTAGCGCGTGAGTCACTGGCCTCCCTGTCGCAGGATCGATCGTGTGTGAATACCGTTTCCCCTCAAATTCAAAGAAACTTCGGTAATCACCTGACGTCGCAATCGAACGATCCCGCAGCGGATAAGCGACGGCAACGACTTCTCCCTCAACATCAGGTTGCTGAATTCCAACCGTCCAAGGCTGACCAGACTTGTCGCCAGTCACCCGCACCTCGCCCCCAATTTCCACAAACAAGTTCTTTGCGCCCATCGCTTCCAAAATCGCAACGAGGCGATCGACCCCGTATCCCGGTGCAATTGCGTTTAGGTCAATGGTTACCCCAGGTAGTCGCTTTCGCAGCGATGGCGGATCTAACCTCGCTTCAATGTTCGTATAACCAACCAATTTGCGAGCCGCTTCGATTTCATCCTCTGCGGGTGGACGTTGTCGCTTCTTTGCGGGCCCGAAGCTCCACGCTTTCACCAGTGGCATCACGGTAATATCAAATGCGCCGCCGGATAATTCCGAAATCTCTGCAGCTTTGGTGACGACCTGAGCAAAGCCCTCGCTAACGGTAAACCATTCCAACGACTCGGACGCATTGAAGCGACTGATTTCTGAAGAGTCGATGTAAGTCGACATCTGGTCAGTAATCTGGCGAAGCTCTTTGTCCAAAAGAATTTGCCAATCATTGGACAACGAATCAGGAGGGTCATAAATCTTGACCGAGTAGGACGTTCCCATCGTCTCACCGCGAGCGACAAGCATGGTCGGCTCCGCGCTAAGCACGGTCCCCGCCAAACAACCAATGCCCAGGACAGCCGCGTAACTTAGTGTCGCCTTTCGCTCCGCGAAAGACGACTTTCGCCGTTCTCTCGCGGAGCGAAAGACGACCATAAAAGACCGCACAATGCTTAAGCAATGTGCTGCAACGGCGCGGAAAACGCCGGTAAACAGAGAAATTCCAGCAATGCGGAACTCAGCCGCCGAAGTCGTCATATGCGATGTTCTCGGGTTCGACGCCGAGATCATCAAGCATTTTGAAAACCGCTGCGTTCATCATCGGAGGTCCGCAGATGTAGTACTCGATATCCTCTGGCGCAGGATGCTGCTTGAGGTAATTTTCTAAAACCACTTGGTGAATGAAACCCTTGTAGCCAGTCCAGTTGTCTTCCGGGGCCGGTTCACTCAGTGCGATGTTAAATTTGAAATTAGGGAAATCCTTCTCAATCTCTCGAAAGTGATCGATATAGAATAATTCCCGAGTGCTTCGACCGCCGTACCAATAACTGACTTTCCGAGAGGTCTTTTTTCTCTTGAACAGCTCAAAGATGTGACTGCGAAGCGGTGCCATGCCGGCCCCGCCACCGATGTAAATCATCTCGGCCTCCGAGTCCTTGATGAAGAACTCTCCATACGGACCACTGATCGTCGCTTTGTCACCAGGCTTGAGGCTAAATATATAACTGCTCATCTTTCCAGGCGGGATCCCTTCCGGGCCGCGCGGCGGTGGCGAGGCGACTCGAATGTTTAACATAATGATCCCTTGCTCGCCGGGATAATTTGCCATCGAGTAAGCGCGCACAACGGGCTCATCAACCGTTGAAACATATCGCCAGATGTTGAACTTGTCCCAGTCAGGACGGAACCGTTCTTCGATCACAAAATCTTTGTACGCAACCGTATGAGGTGGGCATTCGATTTGGATATATCCACCGGCCTTGAAGTCAACCTCTTCACCTGGCGGAAGCTCAAGAACGAATTCTTTGATGAATGTCGCAACGTTATGGTTGCTCTTAACCACGCAATTCCATTTTTTGGTTTCGAAGGCTTCCGGTGGAACTTCGATTTTCATGTCTTGCCGCACAGCAACTTGGCAACTTAGGCGTTCGCCCGCAGCAGCTTCTGTCTTGTTGATGTGCCCTTTTTCAGTCGCAAGAATTTCGCCGCCGCCTTCCTCAACCTTGACTCGGCACTGGGCACATGTGCCACCGCCACCACAGGCGCTCGAAACAAAGATGCCAGCGTCGGCCAGTGCACTAAGGAGTTTTCCGCCCGCAGGAACCTGTATTTCCTTTTGGCCATTAACCAAAATTTTAACCGGTCCCGAAGCAACCAATTGACTTTTGGCCGCCAATATGAACGCAACCAAAGCGATGATCACAACAGTGAACATCAAGACGCCGAACAGGATTGTTGAAGTATCTGACATAGCAAATCGTAATTTTACGCTGAAAAATCGTGTAAACCGACCGTAGAATGCTAAAGCTTGATTCCGCTGAACGACATAAACGCCATCGCCATTAATCCGACCGTGATAAATGTGATGCCTAAACCGCGTAGCGGCGGAGGAACGTCACTGTATTTCATCTTTTCACGGATGCCTGCCAGGGCTGCGATTGCAAGTGCCCAGCCAAAACCCGAACCAAACCCGTAAACAACCGATTGACCAAAATCGTATTCGCGTTGTTCCATGAACAGCGAACCGCCCAAGATAGCGCAATTCACGGTAATCAGCGGCAGGAAAATCCCCAATGCGTTGTACAACGGTGGGAAGAATCGATCGAGCACCATTTCTAGCACTTGAACGAGGGCGGCGATGACACCGATATACGAAATGAAGCTCAGGAACGTCAGGTCAACTTCAGCGTACGAACTACCGAGCCATCCCAACGCACCTTTCTTGAGAAGACAAGTGTAAACCAGATTGTTTGCCGGCACCGTAAGCGCCTGAATGATGGTCACCGCGATTCCCAAGCCGATTGCGGTCTTGATGTTCTTGCTGATGGCCATGAACGTGCACATCCCCAAGAAAAACGCTAACGCCATATTTTCAATGAAAACCGACGTCAGGAAAATGCTTATATAGTTTTCAAGCATGGCACTATGACTCCTCAATCTGTTCGGGCTTAAACGATCGCAGAATCCAAATCATGATTCCGATCAAAAAGAACGCACTGGGCGGCAGCAACATCAGGCCGTTGGGATTGTACCAACCACCGTTGCGATCAAGGGCGAGGACGGTATATCCGAAGACCGAACCGTTGCCCAGCAATTCGCGAAAAAACGCGATGACCATCAACACTGCCGTATAGCCTAGACCGTTTCCGATACCGTCCAAGAAACTGATGCCAACACCATTCTTCATTGCAAACCCTTCGGCACGTCCCATCACAATGCAATTCGTGATGATCAAACCAACAAATACAGACAACTGTTTGCTGACATCAAACATGTAGGCTTTGAGAATCTGGTCCACCACGATTACCAGCGATGCAACCACAACCATTTGAACGATGATGCGGATGCTGCTGGGGATGTATTGGCGAATGGACGATACCGCCGCGTTGCTAAAGGCGGTTACGACGGTCACACCAATGGCCATGACCAGCGCCGTTTTCATACTGGTCGTCACTGCCAACGCACTACAGATTCCCAGAATCTGAAGCGCGATCGGATTATTGTCGATCAAAGGACCGAACAGGATATCATTAACCTTTGGAGCCGCCATCGCTGCCTCCCTTTGATTGTTGTTTTAATTCAACTGATAATTTCTTTAGATACTCGCCATAGCCATCAGGACCGATCCAATAACCGATCAAATTGGTCACGCCGCGCGAGGTGATCGTCGCTCCTGACAAGCCATCCACCTTGTGCGTATCTCCCGCAGGTGCTGGTCCTTTGGCAACCTCAGCCGCCGGATTCCCGTCCTTATCGAACAGCTTCAAGCCGACCCACTGAGCCTTCCAACCTGGGTTGTCGACTTCACCACCAAGGCCCGGTGTTTCCAGATGTTCGTAAAACGTTAGCCCCTGAACTGTTTCCAAATCTTTTTTAACGGCTAAGTAACCATACAGAGTCGACCAAAGCCCCTTGCCGTAAACCGGCAATACGACCTGGACGATCTCTTTCGTTTTCGGGTTCCGAATCAAGAAAACGCGAGCAACGCTTTCGCGGCGCTGCAAACCGATATCAAACTTCTCGTCTTTAATGACGTGATTGATCGCGTCATTCTTTGCGGCATCTTTCGGTTCATACTTCTTGGGATCATTCGATGAATCGTATTCACCCGTCTGCAGATCCACTAACTTTTCTTCGACACGTTCGTATAGCTTTGCGATGTCATCTTTGGATAAAGCACCGGCAAGCTTTCCTTTCTCACCAAGGGCGAGACCAGCCGCGTCGAGGATGTTGCGTTGCCGGTCCAGCAACTTATTTTCTTCTTGAGCAGGTCGTAGCGCGACCGCAGCGGCGCTCACGGCCAAGCTGCAAACGACGCAAAGCACTCCAGCGACACCGAATGTGTAACCGAGAGAATCACGTTGTGACATAGCGTGCAGCCCTCCGGCGAATGTTAGATTGAATCACAAAATAATCGATCAACGGTGCAAGTACGTTGCCGAACAAAATCGCCAACATAATGCCCTCGGGAAACGCTGGATTGATGACGCGAATCAGCACTGTCATGAATCCGATCAATCCTCCGTAAACCCACTTACCGGTCTCAGTCATCGACGCACTGACCGGGTCGGTCGCCATAAATACCAGACCAAATGCGAGGCCACCAACGCAAAGGTGCCAGTAAAACGGAATGGAAAACATCGCATTGGTGCCACGGTCGGTACCATTGAGCAGTAGAGATGTGACAATCACACCCAGCACGACCCCAGCCATGATTCTCCAGGATCCGATCCCCGAAGCGATCAGAATCGCCGCACCGACGATGCACAACAACGTACTGGTTTCTCCGATGCATCCCTGCACGGTTCCAAGAAACTCGCTCATCAACGTAATCGGTTCTTCGCCCCAGGGATACTTCACCGCCGTAAGTGAAGCGACTGCGTTGCCCTTCGCGGTTGCCATTTGACCAAGCGCGGTCGCACCGCTAAACCCATCAACGGCTGTCCAGACACGATCACCACTGATCTGCCCAGCGTAGGCGAAATACAGGAACGCTCTCGAAGCGAGCGCAACATTTAAGAAATTCCTGCCGGTACCACCGAAAACCTCTTTCGCCACAATCACGCCAAAAGCAATGCCAAGTGCCACTTGCCAAAGCGGAATGGAAGCTGGCAACGTTAGCGGAAACAACAGCCCCGTGACAAGGAACCCCTCATTAATTTCATGTCCCCGAAGGATACTAAAGATCATTTCAATATGACCACCGACAATCATACAAACCGCATAGATAGGTATGAAATGGATGGCACCATACATGAAGCAATCAATAAAACTCGCTGGATCATGACCAAGGCCCATGAGCATTTGCACCGAGTGATGCCAGTCAAACTCAAAAGGTGCACCGAATGCAGTCATTTTTGTAATGGCTTGATTGGCTTGATAGCCAACATTCCACATGCCGAACAGCGTCACCGGTATCAGCGATAGCACCACCATGCTCATCATTCGCTTCAGGTCGATCCCGTCGCGAACATGAGTAACTTTGTCGGTTGTCTCACCCGGCGTAAACAGGAACGTATCGAGCGCCTCAAAGGCAGGATATGCCTTTTCGAGGATTGCTCCTTTTTCAAAATACGGGTGGACGCGATCAAGAGCGTCTCGCAGAGCTTTCATGACCTATTAGCCTTCACGTTGAATCGTTGTAAGGTTGTCGCGTAGCAGCGTTCCATACTCATACTTACCGGGACAAACAAATGTACATAGTGCAACATCTTCTTCCTCTAATTCCAGTGCGCCAAGTTGTTGGGCCTGTTCAGAGTCTCGAACAATCAGCGCACGCAGCAGTTGCGTAGGCAACAGGTCCAGGGGAACGACTTTCTCATAAGTCCCCAGCGGCACCATCGCGCGCTCGCTGCCCTCGGTCGATGTTGTGAAGGCGAACGTTTTCCCTTTGGTTAGTGCTGAGGCAAAAACGCGAGTGATCGAGAACTTGTCAAAACCGGGTTTTTGCCAGCCTAAAAATTCTCGCTGAGTGCCTTCTTCAAGTGCCGAAACTTGGAGGTGGTATCGACCCAAGAAATTGAGCCAAGGCTCTGACTTACGCCCGCACAGGACCGAACCACTAATCACGCGAGCATTGATGTTCGGCTGAATTTCACCGGCGACCAAGCCATCCAGGTTTGCCCCCCAACGAGTCTCAATCAATCGTGGTTTTTTGACCACTGGACCCGCTAACGAGATCACGCGCCTGCTGTCTGTCACACCGGTCTGAAAAAACGCCCCAATCGCGGCAACGTCCTGGTAATTCAAGTACCAGACGGTTTTACTCGGACCGACCGGATCCAGAAAATGAATATGTGTTCCAACCAAGCCTGCTGGGTGTGGCCCTGAAAAGGTTTGCATGCTGACACGGGGAAGTTCAGCGCCCGGAATATCGCCATTTTCACCTCGGCAGACAAAGACCTTTCCGTCGGTCAACTGGGATATTGCCTCTAACCCGACAACGAACTTGTCTTTCTGATTTGCCAGAACCACTGAGGGATCAGCGGCGAGCGGGTTTGTGTCGATCGCGGTTACGAAAATCGAATGGGGTTGAACCCCAACTGCCGCCGCGTTACCAAACGGCCGAGCGCGGAGCGAAGTCCACAGCCCACTTGCTAGTAGGTGTTCTGTGACCTTCTGACGTCCCATCGAAGAAACGGATGTACCGCGCACGCCAGCAAATTCAACGCAATCGTCGCCTTCAACATCGATAATCAGCGAAACAAACTTTCGCTTTGCCCCCCGATGAATCGCGACAACACGTCCCGAGGCAGGAGAATTGTAGAATACACCAGGGCACTTTTTGTCTTCAAACAAGGGCTGTCCTTGTTTAACCCGATCGTTCTCGGAAACAAGCATGGTCGGCTTCATCCCGATATAATCATCGGCAATGAGCGCCACTTGAGAGATTGCAGCTCCTGATTCAATCCGCTGAACTGGCTGACCGGTGATTGGCAGGTCGAGGCCGCGTTTGATGACCGTCATGGAAAACGCATGGAAAAGTGAAAGTTAAATGGAAAATCTACCGGTGAACCGCATCAAACCCCAAAGCTAAAACCTGCGATTGTGAAAGTTCTCACAAACTATCGCCGATTGGTAATTAGGGTTATTCGCGATCACCGAAACCCGCATCAAGATTTTAGAATCATTACATGACTCGCGAAAGCTGACAACCTCAAAGCCAGGCGTCGATACATGTTGTAATGATTCATTGCTGCGATTGGAAGATACGATGCCGCAAACTGGCGTTTGCGATCACTGGCTCGCCATTGCGCCGTCAGTGAAGCGTTGGTCAATGGTTCGCCGTTGACCATTGGTGCCCCTTCAGTCCATTCTGATGCGTCAAAATCTAGGGTTTTCTGCCGTGGCGACCCTACCCATTCCGTTTCCGTCGAAAAGTGAATCGTACCCTTGCGTCGAGAAGATATCCGAAACGTCGTCATCATTGCCCACGTCGACCATGGCAAAACGACGCTTGTCGATTGCCTGTTGCGCCAAAGTGGCCAGTACCGAGTCGCCGAACTTCGTGGTCAATGCATCCTCGATTCGAACGACCTGGAACGGGAACGCGGGATTACGATTCTCGCCAAAAACATTGCAATCCAATATCGCGGCGTGAAAATCAACTTGATTGATACGCCAGGGCACGCCGACTTCGGTGGCGAAGTTGAGCGGGTCGTCAGTATGGCGGATGGTGCACTGCTTTTGGTCGATGCGGCAGAAGGTCCGATGCCGCAGACTCGATTTGTACTTGAAAAAGCGTTGCAAGCTGGCGTTCGCCCGATCGTCGTGATCAATAAAGTCGATCGCCCCGATGGCCGCCCCGCAGCAGCGCTCGATGAAGCCCTCGAGTTGCTCGCTGAACTTGGCGGCGAGCATCAGCTTGACAATGTTTCGTTTGTTTTCACCTCCGCGAAAGAGGGTTACGCGACCACTGATCCAGGTTCCCCAACCAAGGATATGTTGCCGCTGCTAGATTTACTGGTCGACGATTTGCCTGGTCCGGAGGTTGATCCCACCGCACCGCTACAAATGATGGTGACCACGCTGGATTGGTCCGAATACGTGGGCCGAATCGCGGTGGGACGGATTCAAGCGGGCCAGATCAAGGCTGGCCAAACGATTGATTTGCATGGCCACGGAAGTGTTCGCAAGCTCAAAATCGCTGGTTTGTTTGTCTTTGATAAACTTGGGCGACTGGCAGCCGAGTCTGCCAGCGCTGGCGATATCGTCGCGATTGAAGGCCTGGAGGACGTTGAAATTGGCGATACGATTTCGGAGATCGAAGTCGGTGAGGCGATGACGCGACTTGTGGTTGACGAACCAACGCTGGAAATGGTGTTTAGCGTTAACACATCACCGCTCGTTGGACGCGAAGGTAAGTACGTTACCACTCGCCAGTTGAAGGCTCGGCTTGAAAAGGAACTGGAAAGAAACGTTGCACTACGTGTCGAACCGGTTGAGGGAACGGAGGCCTATGCAGTTCGGGGCCGAGGCGTATTGCACCTCGCCATTTTGATTGAGACGATGCGACGAGAGGGCTTTGAATTAAGTGTCGGCAAGCCGCGCGTGGTTATCAAAGAAATTGACGGAAAGAAGCATGAGCCGTTCGAAGTCTTATCGATCGAAGTCCCGACGGAAAGTATGGGGCCCTGTATGGAGCTGGTCGGCAATCGGCGCGGTCAGCTTGAAGAACTGCAACAGCGCGGCGAGTTCAGCTTGTTACGATTTTCGATTCCTGCGCGTGGGTTGATCGGTCTGCGAACACGGCTTCTCAATGCCACCCGAGGCACCGCGATCATCAATCATCGTTTCGAAAGCTACCGTCCGATGGAAGGCGATGTCCCACGCCGTTCTAATGGAGTTTTGGTGTCAATGATTTCAGGTAAATCGATTCCGTTTGCGCTCTATGCGTTACAGGATCGAGCGGATCTATTCGTTCCTGCGGGTGTCAGCATTTACGAAGGCATGATCGTTGGCGAAAACGCGAGAGACAACGACTTGGTCGTGAATCCTTGCCGGGAAAAGAAGCTGACTAACATGCGAGCTTCGGGCAGCGACGAAAACGTGATCCTCAAGCCGCCCCGTGATCTATCGCTTGAAGCCGCACTCGAATATATCGAGGATGACGAATTAGTAGAAATCACACCGCAAAGCATTCGTCTGCGAAAAGCGATGTTATCGGAATCGGATCGCCGACGTTTTGGTCGCAACAACTAGCTGGACAGTATTTAAAATGCTTAAAGTCGACGAAATCCCTAATCCGTCACCCAGTCAACTGGCGGAACTCCCTCGCCAGATTGGCTTTGTTCCTGCTGTCAATGCTTCTCCCAAAGTACTGATCAAGGATCAGATCTCGCAGTACAACGCCAGCGGGTACTTGATGCCATTCGACGGGCTGAACCATTCCGAAGCCCTTGAAATTCGTGCGTTCTTTGATGGGGTGCTCGCGGCGTATATCGAACTTGGACGCAGCAGCTATTCGATCAACACGGCCCATTTGCGTTTTTCACGGATCTATCAGTTGGTCCAGCACCCGCGTTTGGTGAGCGCCGTGGCGGACTTGTTAGGCGAGCATGTGGTTTGCTGGGGCTCGCACTTTTTCTGCAAAATGCCAGGTGATGGTAAACGCGTTCCTTGGCACCAAGACAGCACGTATTGGCCGCTCAGTCCGACAAAGACGGTCACCGTCTGGCTCGCGATTGACGATGCGGATCCGGAAAACGCGAATATGAAGTTCATCCCGAAATCGCATCTTCATGGGTTGATCGACTACGACGTTACCAATGAGGTCGATACGGTGCTCGATCTCGCTGTCAAGAACCCTCATTCTTACGGAGAGGGCGAAGTGGATGTAACTTTGAAAGCGGGGCAGTTCTCGATGCATTCCGACTTACTCTTGCACGGCTCGGAAGCCAACCAGTCAAACAGGCGGCGCTGTGGTCTGACCATTCGGTATGCAGCCGCGGACGTCCAGACGTGGTACGGATGGCATCAAAAAGGAGTTGTGGTTCGTGGCGAAAACATCGGCTCACATTGGCTCAACCCACCCTGTCCAAAGATTTAAGTTTCGCTCGATCAATTAGTGGGATAGGCTTCCAGCCTGTCGCGATGAAAATGACAGGCTGGCAGCCTATCCCACGACAAAAACCGGACAGTTATTGATCGAACGGTCCTAAGGATTTTGAGGAAAGCGTGTTCGGATTACAGTTGATTAAGTGGCTCGGTCAGTTTTAGCGCTGGTGAAACGACCAAGTGGGTTTCCGTCGGCATTACCGATTCCTTGACAATTCGCCTGTTGTTTCTCAGTGCTGGATTTGGATAGAATAGTGATATGAGTACCTCCGAAATTCTTGATAGTGTTTTGAATCCGTTTACCGAATGCTTGACAGCAGATGCGGCTAGGAAGATCGTTGACTTTCGTGCTGACCGCAAAACTCAGAACCATATTGACGAACTTGCCGCGAAGTCAAGCAGTGGGCAGTTGACTGTCGAGGAGCGGTCTGAGTATCAGGAGTACATACACACGTTCGATCTGGTTGCGATTGTCAAATCGAAGGCGCGAGCTGTGCTCGCTCAACTGGGAACGTAATGGATGCAGCGAGAAGGAAACTGGTCCGCGAGCGAGCAGCCAATCTCTGTGAATACTGTCGACTTCCTCAAGGCTCGTATGATTTGACTTTTCATGTTGAACACATCGTCGCACAACAACATCAACCGAATGACACGCTGTCGAACTTAGCCTTGGCCTGTGATCAATGCAATTTGCATAAAGGAACAAATCTAGTCACGATTGAACAAGAGAGTGGACAACAAGTTCGGCTATTCAATCCGCGAGCGGATCAGTGGGATGAAAACTTTTCTTTCGTGGGTGCCGAGATCGTCGGCCTGACGGCGATCGGTCGAGGGACTGCTCGGCTTTTACAAATGAACTGCGAGCGACGGCTTCGGCTTCGTAGGCAGTTACTGTCCACCAGTGAAATGTAGAACACCCTCCGGTTTAGTGACGAGTTGAACTAACATGCATTGAAAAACCTAGATTCCTGTTCTGGACCGTAAAGCTTCATGTGTTCACATCGTTCATGGCAACACTGCACTTGCCCCACGCTCAACCGCAGCGGCCCGTCCAGTGTCAGAATACTGACACCGAACATGCATCCGCTGACCGCACTCCGGACACGTTCGATCCTCTCGATCCAAAGCCAAATCACGTACCGCCGATTCTTCCACCGTATGCCGCGACATGCAGGACTCCTTTCCTTAATGAAGAAAGGAATCTCGCACATTTCAACAAAAACGCGTATACCAATTCCAAGAGTAAACCAGGGACACAGCACTTTACAGGGTTGTAGAGCAATAGTCCATTATTATTAACTCAACTTTTCCGGCGACCAGGGAAGCTTTGATTGCCGCAATCTTTAGTTCTCGGCCATCAGCAGCTAGCTTGTCTACAAAATCAGTCGCTGGCGCCAATCGACACGCACGAAGAAGCCGTTGCTTCCGATGGAAGCACTAAACACTTGCTCGAATTTTGACGATTGCTTACGCTTCAATCGCTAACAGCTCGCGGACACGACGGCGTAAGTGGAAACGTCGATGAGTCCGATGACTGCGAAGAGGATCAACGTTTTCCGGTAGACCAGCAACCGTGCAAAACAACTTGCCAAAGTCGGCTACCAGCTCACACCATGTACTGGGACCCAAGCCAAGCCGCTGCAGCACTGGCGGAAGAGCATCCGGTGTCCCGCCACGCTTGCCAGGAGCCAGTTGCCGCGCCGACCAATCCAGCAACTCCAAGTAGTCTTTCAAATCCATCGCCAGAAACCCCTTGTCGCTGCATCGACAGCCGGATTCGTTCGGGCAGGGACCGATCGCATCGCGAAGCTCATCGATCGTCAGCGGTGTCAAAAATGAATCTGGCTTGCGATGGCTGGAGGAAGCAAACTCCGCAGCTTGATCGTCGGCTCCAGTGACTACTGATTCAACGTGCGGGTCAACCAGCGACTCGATCCGCAACTTCGCCGACGTATGCTCGCTGGTTTCAATCGTTTCGCACATCGCCGCGCGAATCGGGTTCAAATCGACGTAAGCCGCACAAGCCAGTAGCGATGCTTCATCGAGCAGACGCGTCGCTCGATAACGATCTTGAAAGAATCGGCCCGACTCTTCGTCTTCGCGATTGGCGCGTGTGGCGACACGCTGGCACAGCAGCCGCATCCACCAACTGATGTTCGATAGCCGTTTACGAGTTTCTGCCAACTTCACAGGGCAATTCGCAATCGAGTTGATTTCGGGTTTTGTAGGTTCTTGAATCGAACCATCCGGGGCACGATGCAACGGACAAAGCATCAACCAGCGCCGTGCTACTTCTTCATCGGGCCACGTTGCGACGACATCGGGTCGCGTCCGCAGAATCAGGTGGAAATGGTTACTCATGATCGCAAAGCCGAGCAGATCGATGCCGAAGCAGGCTGCGAAATGCTGGAGCGATTGTTCAATCCACGCTTTGCGATGGTCGAAGTTTTTTCCAGAGATCGGGTCTTCACCCATCAAGAAACATCGCCGCACGGTGCGATTGAAGACATGGGCGATCGTGAGTTCGCTGGGATCAAACACTTCCGCGCGCGCCAGTCGAACCATGATTGCAACCTCATCAAAACGGCACCGAATAACTCGATGCGAGCATTGTTTCCCCTACAATCGGATTTGTCACCAGCCAATAAAAGTGTATGTCCCTTGCGTTATGAGGGTTGCGAACACTTCGCGGCGGCCGGTTTCGATCTTAAGACAACACATCTGCGCGACGGATCTCGTTGGGCATAAACGCTCGACTAGACGATCGAAGGATCAGGGCTTTGTTGTTCCCATTCATGCCTGAGCATTTCCCGTGGGGAAATGTCAGCGTTATCGTATCGTTGTTTTAGCGTTTCAACCGCATCGCCACCTGCAGCGCTATCAATCTGCACACCATTACGAAAAGCGATTGCCCGCCCTCGATCGCCGGGAGCCCAATAGATCGAGATCATCTCAACGTTATTCATCGTCAAACCGTTCCAAAACGTGGGAAAGAATCACCAGTCTTTGGAATTTACCACTAAACCGATTTTGCTCCAAAAACGTGAAAGTCCTCATGAATAGGACGCCCATTGAACATAGCGACAAGTATTCGCCGACGCATCGAACCGGCCTAACGAATATCAATCTATCCATCTGTACTCGGATGGATAGATTGTGCGTTGAACTGAGACGCTTGGCTTTCGGGCCTTGGCTTCGAGCTTATGCGGATAGTTTGCCTCGCGGTCTCTACAGACTGCAGTTTATGGCAGACGGTCGCTGTTTGGCAACTCGTTGGTTGCAGAATCTCGACTGCTACCGACGTCCATGGATGCCGGTCGTGAGGGTTGACAGGGCCCGCCAATCGTCGGCTCGGATAGAAGCCGCGCGGCCCGGAGCACTTGATGGCGGCGGACGCAGAGTGAATTGACGATTGGAGAGCGGTGACTTGATGAGCGCATTATCCGCTGCCTTGCCATGGCGACATGGGAGCTGCCGACGAAAGCTGTTGCGCCAGACCGTAGAATACGTCGCGCCACGATGGACGACGTAGGTGCAATACTAGCGTCATCGACGTTTCGCATCGCGAACATGTTGGGACGTTGGCTTCCGCGGCAACGGGCGATTCAGGGGCTGGAATCGGGGTCTCAGCTACGGCGGGTTTGGGAATCGGGCGGATCGCCTTGCATTGCTGTTGGTATTCTTTGCGGCGTGTGTTGCTCCAGCCGCCGTAGCAACGCGACTTGGTAAACCCCTTCGGCAGGATGTGCGTTGTCCACCGACGGACGAATTCCAGTATAGGAAGCGAAACGATTTCTTGACGACCTGATTTATCGTCCGAGCGTGCCCAAAAGTAGATACGACCATCTTTCTCTTCGATCAGTCGCCTGTCGGAGATCGGGCCACCGGTCATGTAACGCGCCAGATACTTGATCACATGCGTAGGGTCACTGTCGTCTCTTGGCGGTGGTTCGATGTAGACGACCCAGTCACGCGTCGAAACGTCACTGAGGACTGCGTCCAACGCTACCTGATCCTCGACGTTTAGTTTCCCGCTCTTGATCAGGTTGCGGATGCCTTTGACGTAGCGATCCCGAAACCGTTTGCCAAGAACCTTGTTGTCAACCAAGAATGGTCGGGATGGTTTTGCACGAGTTCCTTTGGTATAGCGACAGGGAACCCAGCGATTGTCATCGAGCGACGGGCCGCTACCAGGAACGAGTGCATGCACATGAGGATGGTGGCCCAGGCGTTGGTTCCAAGTATGCAGCACCATCGCCATTGCTGGTTCCATGTCGCACTCTTCGCGGATCGATTGCTGCAACGCTTGTGATGACGCGTGAAACAGCAGCTTGTAAAGCTCCTTGCGATTGCCTAGGATGAGTGACGAGAGTGTGTCAGGCAGCGTGAACACGACCTGAAAGTACTCGGTGTTGGGACGCAGTAAGCACTCTTGCATAAGTTTTCGCACATTACTCGTTAAACCGCGTGCCCATCGGGCCGCGTGTTTTGAGGCAAACGCGCGGGGCGATGCCCACGCG
>JAYVSE010000033.1:0-5869 GCA_043775635.1 Planctomycetaceae bacterium
AGTAAACGATTGAGGCGAATCGCCAAGCAGATCTTCGTAACGCACCACCAACACAGGAAACGCATCGTGCTGCGTCCAGGAGGTCACATGTTCGCTCCACGAATCGACAAATTGGCATACGCTCCCATCGCTGCCGCCCATTTGATGCCGCCGATCGCCCAGCAGCTTGATCGCACCATCGATTTGCAGGCCAGCGTGATCGGCCATGGAATCAACAATATCCAGTGGATTGCGCACGAGATAAACCGCTCGACGAGTCACCGTTGGGTCCACCATCGAAAAACCACCGTGCATCACGCGCGCGTTATGCGTTTTAACCACGATGTTTGCATCGATCGAAGTCGCCAAGCGTTGTTGAACTTGGTTGCGAAGCGCATCGATCTCGTCTTGGCTAAGCGACTCGTGAGGCTTGCCGGCAAGATCCGCAAAAAACATCGCTCGGCTATCGGAAGTAGAACATCGTGTTACCTGGGTCAAATCGAACGCTGCCAACTCCGGTTCAAACGACTGATAAGCCGCCAAAAACGCCCGCACCCAAGTGCTACCAGATTTCGGATAAGAAGCCAGCCAAGTCAGCATTGTTAAAATTAAAGGATTGAATACATAAAATCGGCTGAAAGGAAAAGCAAAAGAATCATTTTCACTTTGCTCCACATCTTGAGTCTGGCGGCAAATGAGTGTCGCCTTTCGCTCCGCGAAAGAGCGTTCTTCTGTTCTTTCGCGGAGCGAAAGACGACAATAAAAGACCTCACAATGCTAACTCGAAAACCGAACACGAGGCCTGCCTTGGTCTGTTGAAAATTTGCTATTCACCTAGGAGTCAAGCTCGTAGTCTTCTAAATCTGCTCTTGACCCTATTTTCGTGCGCGGCGGAAACTCCCTATTTAGCGGACTCGATCGGAAACGGTCCCGGTGCAAGACGAAAATCCGTTTCATCAACGAGGTAGGCAGTCATGAAATCCTTTGCACGTTCCAACCTGCTTAGCGAGCCGGATACTCGTTCGATGCGTTTCTTTAACGCTGAGTCATCGTGAGTCAAGATGGTCTTCACCATTTCCACTGGGAAGGGCTTTGTGTTGTAAGTATCTGCATGCAGCCCCGAGCCGAGAGCACCGAACGATGCAAGGTCGCCGCCAATGCCTACCCCAGCAAGTTGTAATCCAGGGAGGACGACGGCAAACTCCTCGAGTTCAAGGTAATACGCCAAACGCGCGGCGTGTTCTCGATAACTGATATAATTGCCACCACGCCTTTCAAAGTAGTATGTAGGCTTACTAAGTTGAGCGGAACTGAAATATAATTGCGTACATTCGTCCTTCAGAGAGTTTTGGAATGCCAATGTGTAATCGCCAAAGCTATAGTCGCGATAAAGACCAACTTGGAAACCAGAAACTCCGAATGCAATGGGTATTGTACCAATCTTATTATAGATAACGTCCATCAAGTACTTTTTGGTAAATTCGTCATACTTGCTGATTGCGAGCACGCTTGCAAGTTCCTCCTCAGTAACCAAGCGAAATCCGTACGTTTTACTTTGCTCAGGCGGCAACTGTTTCATTGTTCCACTCAGCCCAGCCGAACCATTGACGAACATTGCCGGGAAGCTGTTTCTAATGTGTCGATTGTCCGGATCGATGAAAGTTGGAAAGAAGGAGTCTTGATCGACGGGCAGATACTTCACGCGATCGATTGCCAGTTCTGTTTTTTCGGTTCCCAATAACGTAGCGCGAAGAAACATGTCGGGTCGGCCGTGTTGGTCGATGGCACCTTTGGTATCGAGTCCTGGGGCTGCCTCTACGGCCTCAATCCAGATCGTGGCGACACCCGCTGCGGCATCGAAATTGAGTTCCTTGAGAAGTAATTCTTTCTCTGGTTGGAGCAATCCAACGACGTCATTACGCTTATCAATCTGTGGCTTGGACCAAAGTCGCACGACGCCCTTGGCATTTTCCGTAGCAAGCGTCACGCGAATGTCGTCGAGCGATCGCGGTATGCCATCGTGCTGCTTGAGTGCTTTGACGTTCAAGCGAATGAGGACCGGCGTGAATCGGCCGGCGCAGGTCGTGACAAGCTTCCCGATGGAAAATTCGTGCTCTTCGATTTGTTCTTCCCACTCGCTGCCATCGGGCAGTTCCAGCATATTGCTGTTATCGCTATCAATATCCAGATCGAGCAACCAATCGCCCGCTGGATTTGATGATTCACTAGCGTCTACCACATTCTGAGTCGCTGGCAGATGCACGGGATCCGCGTCTTGCGAAAGACACATCCTGGCATTGAACACCAGTGCCAAGCAAATGGCAATAAGTCGTATGTTAGTTATTCTCATAAGATGTTCAATCGCGTTGACATCACTTCCATTCATTCATTGGATTTGCTCTCGCTACTTGCGTCCGGTATATGTTCGTCGATCCACGCGAGCAATTCTGCTCGCGACTCCATCGTGCATGGAGATACTGGCGTTCCACGGGCTTCTGCTACAATGTCATCGATGGTGCTGTCATCCATTCGGTCAATTCCCTCCTGCAACAGCATCAGACAATGATTGGGTTTGCAATTGAACAGCGCGGTGTAAGCAGCGAGTGATCCACGATAGTCTCGCAAATTCAAATCAATGCCTGTCCCAATTATTTTTCTAAACGATTCAAGGCTAATGATTGACCCGGAGCGCAATGCTGTGTGCAACAACGATTGATTCCCACAACCGGTCTGGTTTACGTTCGGCGTGTGATCTAAAGCAGCGAAGAAGAAATCAAATTTATTATGCATCAGACATGTGAAGAGAATTGAATCGCCTGGTCTTAATCCCCGCTTATATTTGAGGCGAACTGCATCGGTCAGTTTGGCATCGGTATCCGCTCCCGCTGCTAACAATTTTTTGAAGGATTCAAGGTCATTTTCGAAATAGGCCCAATACAACACTGTTACGCCGCCTTCTCCACTCACCTTTAGAGCACTCGGCTGTCGGAGCAACTTTGAGAGTCGATTTCTGTCGTGTTCAGAAATTGCCTGACATATCTCGATGGCATTTGGCTGGTCAAAGAAGCGGTCCGGTTTCCAGCCCTCGGCATCGCAGATGGACTCGTTTGCGACTTCTTCGATCGCCTGCACCAACAGTGACTGGATCGTCACAGGCTTGAAAATATGGAAATCTCGAGCCAAGTAAATAATCAAACTCGCGACGAGCAGCACGACTCCGAAAATGATAATGCGCTGTCGAAACGCCCCCCTTCCTTTCTTGCTCATGTTGAATTACTGCGGTCCGCCTTCGTTGGGTTCACTAACGTGATAGACATTCCAAGCTGGTCCATGGAGCACGCCAAAATAGATTGAATCGAAGCCATGAAAATTTACGGTCATTGTCTTTACCCAAGTAAACGCAAAATATGGTCAACGCGAATCTTCAATAGTCGTTCGGTCCTTCGGTTCCAATTTGGCATTTGCCTTTTCGATTGCTCGTTTCTTGGCTAATTCGATTTCACTTTTTCTGAACCAACCCGGATTACCGGGATTCTTACTCGCCAATTTCGCCCATCGATCAATATCATCTTGTGCTTCGTCCACATTGTATCCTTTATTTCTTAGTTGCAGGATGAATGAATCAATGTCGATGGACTCTTGAGCAGTAAGAACAGCCTGTTTAGCATTAACACGTCGCTTTATCGCCAATACATCATGTATACAGTTTCCGAGATTGTCTTTTGAATGGATCGTCGGATCGGCACCAAGTTTCAGGAGTTCGATCGCGACCGCAAACTGTGAGAAACTATTCACTGCTAATTGAATAGGAGTATATCCGGAGTGATCAAATGCGTTGATATCTCCGCCGTGTTCGGCAATGGCCTTGATTCTTTGAAGTGGATTCGGAACACCGCCTTTAAGTAGTTCATGAATCACACAGTCATCATGTCGTCCGCGCAAATTTGGATCTCCGCCATGTTTCATAACTTCCAAAAAGTGATTTGGGAATTGAGATCTGGCCGACAAGTGCATTACCGTATCACCGGGTCGAAAGGCGTTTGGGATCTTCAGATCCGATGTAATTCTAACATTTGGATCAGCACCATTCTCTAACAGCAACAGAAAACGATCGATCTTGTTATCGGGGAATGCCCAAAATAATGGTGTCACTCCATGCTTCCCCACTGTGTTCACGTCGGCTCCAAACGCTATTTGTTGCTCAATCGCCTTTAAATCGTCGCGCTCGATGGCATGGCAAAGTTGTTGAATCTTCGCATCATCAAAAAAATCCTCGGCTCGCAAGCCAAACTTTTCATGAAAGCTTTTCGCCTTAAGCATCGTAAATGCGCCATCCGTCACATCGCACCCGGTTATAAAAGTTAATAGGATGAGCGTTGTCGTGGTCATGACCCAATGCCAAAACAAATCACCTCGTAATTCGATCTGCCGATGGCGTGTTCTAAAGCTCATAGGTCGAAAAGCCCTCCTTCCTTTCTTGCTCAATTATTTTTCTTAACGATTCAAGGCTAATGATTGATCCAGAACGCAGTGTGGTGACTTCTACGCAGACTTTTCCAAGTTAGAATTATTTCGTTCGATCGGTCGCAGATTGATTGAAATTGCCGTCCTTGACGTTACCATTTTTACCGCGACTCAATTCGCGAGCTTCTCTCGCTAATCGCGCCGCGATCTCGGATTCACGAAGCATCTTGATTTTCGCTGGCGTGCCGTCCCATGATCTCCATCTTGCAAAATCCTTTTCTGCATCTGTCAATGTTTCACCGTGTTGTTCAAGCCAAAGTACTAATCTACTATAATCCAAGCGTTGCTTTGGCGAGCAACTTGACAATCGGTCTTTTTCAGCGGCGGCGAAATGAATGAGTCTGGAATTCTGTCCTTCCTGATAAATTCGGTAATCGGCACCCGCCTCTAATAGCATTATGGCAAGATCGTATTGGCCTCCCCAGCCAACAGCAACCATTGCCGGCGTCGTTCCGGATCTCTTCTCGTTTAAATCACAACCGTTGTCAATTAAGGCTTGCGTCTTTTCCATTCGCCGGATATCTCCAGAGCGAATCAAATCGTGAAAAGACGCATACGTTCGTCCCATCGACTTTTGGCTACCCTGCGATTTCGCGATTGAATTCGGTGTTGAAAAGTCACACGCGGGAGTGGAAATACATACGGTCAATAAATAAAGCGACGCTCTTAATTGTGAATTGGAAATTTTCCACTTGCACCGGAAAAGCGATCGCAATGCCATGCTTGGTTGCAGAGAAATCATCGGTTTAGTGGTCGTTCCGTACGGCGTTCTTGTTGGTGGCGTTGAGCGGCTTCTTCCATTGATAACCCCGCCCAAGATCGCCATCTTTCAATGTCAATTCTCGCTTGATCGAGGGACTCGCCGTGATCCTCAAGCCAGCGAACAAGCCTCGCGTAATCAAGTCGTTGCTTCGCAGTCTGGTAAGGTAAACGGGACTCTGCACTGAAAACATGATGTACGAGCCGGTCATTTTGTTGGGACGAATAAATTCGCAAATCGGCCCCTGCTTCTAAAAGCAAAAGCGATATGTCGTATTGACCACCCCATGTCGTCGCTAGAATTGCCGGTGTCGCACCATCGCGAATTTCGTTTAAATCACCCCCTCTCGCAATGAGTTCTTTCGTCTTTTTGAGACTATCATGAGTTCCGGATTGTATAATATCATGAAAAGACGTGTCCATTTGAATTTGAGGTACACGTCGAATTTGATTTGAAGTTAAAGAACTCGGTTTAAGAACGTCATTACAACCTGCAAAGCTTATAACAAGCAGGGATTCCCGGCGAGGGCGGTTTTGGAGCTTGCTGGACGTTGGGGAGGATGGTTTTGCCACTTCGTCATCTTGAATCTGAAGCAGGTAAGCGTTT
>JAYVSE010000034.1:0-41542 GCA_043775635.1 Planctomycetaceae bacterium
CATGAAAGCGTGACACAAAAAAGCTAGCAATCGCATTTTGCCGCCTTCATGGCAAGATCAAACTTGTGGGGTATAAAATGGCTGGAAGCCTATCCCACGCAAGCGAGTGATCCACTACATGAAGCTGACGACAGGCACCACGAATATTTTCCCATCGCCCATTCTTCCGCTGCGTGACAAGGCAACAAGTTTTTGAAGTATTTCCTCAACGCGAGAATCCTCAACATAAAGCGTAATCTCGACTTTCGGCAGAAAGGCTTCGCTGTATTCACTCTCTTCGTATTGATCGAGGTAGCTTTTTTGACGCCCGAAACCTTTGACCTCCGTCACGCTGATCGCCTCCACCGGGGCACGCTTTAGCCCGGCTAGCAACGATTCCGCCAAATGTGGCCGAACGACGGTGACGATCTGTTTCATCCAACCAATTCCGAAAGTTTAAAGTAGCACAGTTTTCAAGCTGCCAAATTAGGTCGTGTATTCCGAGTTAAATCGCACGTATTCCGTCGTGATATCGCTTGCCCATCGCGTCGCCTGGCCAGGCCCATCACCCACACAAAGTTCCATCACAACAGTCGACGAGTCGCGAATCAATTGGCTGACGGCTTTTGCGTCGAATGCGACCGGTGTTCCGTTTTCATAAAGTGTGACCCCCAAAATCCGCAGGCTGGTGAGCAATGGCTTGATGGGACGTCCAGCATAACCTGCCGCCGACACAATTCGTCCCCAATTCGGATCTCCACCGGTGATTGCTGTCTTCACAAGCAGGCTTTCCCCGATCAGGCGAGCGATCTCGTTTGCGTCAGCATCGGAGTTTGCACCGGACACTCGCATCTCCATAATGTGAGTCGCGCCTTCACCGTCATCGACTAGCATTTTTGCCAATTCGATGCAGGTTTCGCAAAGAAAATCACGGTACTTTTCGAGACGGTTGCCTTGCAATCGATCGCCCCCCGCAGCACCGCTGGACAATAGCACCAGTGAATCATTCGTGCTCATGTGGCCATCGACGCTGACACGATTGAAACTGCGATTGGCAACATCTCGAAGCGCATCAACGACATCGTTTTGATCCAGCGGTGCGTCGGTCAGCACCACGGCAAGCATGGTTGCCATGTTCGGTGCGATCATTCCCGCGCCCTTTGCCATCGCTGCCACACAATACGTTCGCCCATCAATCACGATGGAACGTTGGATACTTTTGCGAAACGCATCCGTGGTCATGATCGCGGTCGATGCACGCACAAACGCATCATGATCGCTCTCCAGTTTGCCAACCGCATCATCGATCCCCGCTTGTAGTTTAGCCATCGGCAGCGGACGACCAATGATGCCTGTGCTCATGACCAAAACGTCTTCGGGGCCGCAGCCCAAATGCACCGAGACCATCCGCGACATCTGCTCAGCGTCGCGTTCACCTTGCTCACCCGTACAGGCATTTGCATTGCCACTGTTGATGACCACCGCGCGGGTTCGTGAGGCGGGGGTACGTTTGCGGCAAAGCAAAACTGGGGCCGCGACAATTTGGTTGGTTGTGTAGACGCCCGCCGAAACCAGCGGTCCGTCGCCCACGATCAATGCCAAATCAGGCTTACCGCTAGCTTTAATTCCACATGTCACGCCTGCGAATTGAAACCCCTTGGGGACGGTTGCAGTTTGATCAAGTTTAGAAGACGATTTGGTGGCCATGGAGTATCCGTAAATGACAGCAGTTTTTCGAGGAAATTTAACCATTCAGCCAATTTGCGGTGATATCCCGGTGCGTTTTGGCCACGACACTGTTTCGATTTGACGCTTCGGTAACAATGGGGTGATAAAATTTTTAGGCAATCGACTCAGGACTGAACCGCGTGACCGCCGCAACTGAACTTTCTCTTAACGCCGTCGATGATGAAGTTTCGTCACGAGACGGGCAATCCCGAGACGGGCAATCCCAATCTTCGGTTCGCGCGGCTGTCCAAGCGATCAGCTTGTCAAAGACGTACGGATCGTTCGCCGCGCTTACCGACTTAAGTCTATCGATTCCTGAGGGGCAGGTCTTTGGGTTGCTCGGTCCCAATGGTGCAGGAAAAACAACGTTCCTGCGAACATTGCTTGGCTTTCTGTTTCCGACCGGTGGCCGAGTTCAGGTCATGGGAATTGATCCGGTGATTGACCCCGTTGCTGTGCGGCAGCTTGTTTCCTACTTACCCGGCGACGCGAGATTGCCTCGTGAGATGCGTGGGCATGGTGTGCTTCGTTTTTTCTCCGACATGCAGGTCAAAGGAGATTTGAAACGCAGTTTGCAAATTGCCGAACGATTGGAACTTGACCTTCGTCGCTTCGTTGGTTTCATGTCGACCGGCATGCGACAAAAACTAGCGATTGCCGCCGTCATGGGGTCGCATGCGCCACTGCTGATCCTTGATGAACCAACCGCCAATCTTGACCCCACCGTTCGCGGTGACGTGCTGGCGATGGTCCAGGAAGCAAAGGCAGACGGTCGCACCGTCATCTTTTCTTCACACGTTTTGTCTGAAATCGAAGACGTTTGCGATTGCGTTGCTTTCCTTCGACAAGGGCGTCTGGCGCGTGAGCAATCACTCGATTCGCTGAAGCAACGCCATCGCATCGTGGCCAAAATAGACTCGCAGATGTTGACACTTCCGAGCGCTGCCGCGACTGATTTCATCGATCGACAATCGTCAACGACATTAAAACTATTAAATCTACTAAAATTTTTAAAACTCCCTGATGCACTGAAATCATTGGTTGCATCGGTCGTAATTCAGGGAGATCGAATCACGATCGACACCGCTGGTGATCTTGCACCGCTGCTGACTTGGCTGAATCAATTGAATTTGAAGGACATGCGAGTCGAAGCGTTTGGACTCCGAGCGGTTTACGATTCGATTCATCGTGGCGGCGCTACAAGCGAGGTATCGAAGTGATTCATCACGTTTTGGTACGCAAATTTGCCAGTCAATCGCTTCTGCTTTGGGCATCGTGTGCGTTGGCATTGTTTTCATTTGCCTGGGTCCGCGTTTGGGTCGTCAGCCTGATCGACATGAGCCAGTTTCGAACGATTCTGGAACAGTTTCGTGACTTTGAACGGTTTGCACCGATCGGGTTCGACGCTCTGTTTACGCATACAGGTCGAATTGCGATGACATTCGATGAACCGCTTGTCATCATTTGCATTGTCGTATGGTGCATCGCACGTGGGTCGGACGTGGTCAGCGGCGAACTGGGACGCGGCACGTTGGAGATGATCCTTGCCCAAGCGATCAGTCGCACGACGCTGCTTGTATCGCATGCGGGTGTTTCGATCACGGGGCTCGCGTTGCTGGTGTTACTATTGTGGTCAGGCATGGGCATAGGAATTGCGACCACGACCGTTACCGAGTCGGTCCCAAAACCTTCGCTGCGCATTCCGTTCACCATGATCGACGTGCCGTTGTCGTTCGGCGAACCTGTCAAGGAAACGTTTTTGATGAGTGAACGAGTCGATTGGGAAACGTTTGCAACCGCAGTCTTCAGTCTTTTTGCATTCGGCTTTTTTCTACTCGGGCTTTCGACGTTGTTTAGCAGCATGGATCGATACCGCTGGCGCACGATTGGATCGGTCGTCGCGATTTACATATTTCAGCTTGTTATATTTGGCCTCGGAAAAGCGGCGGAACAACTTAGTTGGCTTTGTTCCCTATCGTTTTTCAATTGCTACCGGCCACAAAAACAGATCGCTCGTGTTGTCGCCGATGGCCCTTGGGGTCCTTGGCAGTTCACGAACCCAGACGTCAATTGTTGGTTCGGTCCGCTGTTCTATCCAATGCTGTTGATCATCGGCGGGGCAACCTTCTACGGATTCGCGATCATCATCTTTTGCCGCCGAGACCTGCCGGCGCCCCTGTAAGAAATCGGCTGGAAACAACCATCCGATTCCTAGCTGGTCAGGAGTCTTTGTTCGGATCTAAAAAAATCATCTAGTCCGACGCCGCGTCAATCGCTTTAGCGTGCTTTCGCTAAATTTTGATCACGCAGTCCAAGAACGTAATCGGACGTGACGTTGATGGCCTCGCGATTGTAGTAGGTATCGCGAAAAACTACATCGGTTGTTTTTTCAACTTCCAATTCTTCTTTTTCCGCTTCCTTTTGGGCGTCCATTTCTTTTCGACGAGCCATGAATTCGTCTTCTTTGAGCGACAGAGTTTTCTCTGATTTGGCGCGGACGTAAAGTTCTCTGCGGCGCATCAATTCCATGAATTCCGTGTCGTTCTCAACTCGTTCGATGCTGGTCTGGCGAAGCGATGTGATTAAATTGCCAGGCACCATGTTGTAGACACGATGTTCGGCTCGTTTGACACGGTCATGCTCAAGGGCGTAATCCAAGTCTGCTTCGCTGACATCCATATCCGCGCTGATCGAAGGCAGAATCACGTCAGCCGCAACGCCATTTCGCTGCGTGCTGTCTCCATCGGGAAGGTAGAACTGTTGCAGTGTAACTTTCAAAGCACCGAGGTTCTCGCGATCGTTATTGAACAGCTCGCGACCAAGATCCATCAAAGTCTGCACCGTGCCTTTTCCATGGGTAGCCGGGTCACCAACAACGAGCCCTCGTTTGTAATCCTTGATTGCGCCTGCCAAAATTTCGCTTGCTGACGCACTGAACTTACTCGTCATCACGACCAGTGGACCGCTCCAGGCAACACCAGCGTCTTCATCGTCATAGGGACTGACCGTGCCATTGGCATCTTTGACTTGGACAACAGGGCCTTTGTCGATGAATAGCCCAGTGAGGCTGATCGCTTCGGTCAGCGAACCGCCGCCATTACGCGTTAGGTCAAGCACAACCCCATCCACATTGTCTTTGCGAAACCCGTCAAGAATCTTACTGACATCTCGGGTGCTACTACGGAAATCGGCTGTGTTATTTCGAGCACCGTCCATGTCCAAATAAAAGCTTGGCAGATTGATGTAGCCAATTTTTAGCTTTCCGGCTGCATTCGGTAATTCGTGTTCAACGACTTGGCCCCGTGCAGCGCTTTCTTCAAGCTCCACTTGAGCACGAGTGATCTGGTAAATTTCAACTTCACCAACACCACCCTTCTTCACGCCAAGACGTACCGTTGTACCTGCCTTGCCACGAATTTGGTCGACGACCTGCTTAAGTGGTGATTCGACGATATCAACCATTTCGCTGGTTTCACCCTGACCAACACTGACAATGAAGTCCTCTTTTTTCAGCCTGCCGTCTTTATCGGCCGCTCCGCCTGGGATCACGTTACTGACAACCGTATAACCATCCTTATCCTGTAACGCCGCTCCAATGCCTTCCAGATTCAATCGCATCATGATTTGAAAATCATTCAGCGAGCCAGGTGACATGTAAGTGGTATGCGGATCATATCCCATGGTGATTGACGTAAGATACAACTCTAACAATTCGTCGGCGTCGGTTTGTGCCCAACGCTTGGCATACCGTCCATAGCGTCTCGAAAGAAGCTTGCGAGCTTCTTCGATCGTCTTGCCTTCGTCTTTCAAGTCGAGCACGCTCAGCTTGATCTGCTTCTTCCAACGGTCATCAGATTCTGCAATCGTTTTCGCAAAAGTCGTCGATTTCGGATCGATGATAATCGAATCGGCTTCCTCAAAGTTCAAATCTTGAGCAATCAGATTTTGGGCAACTTGAACACGCTCACTCACGCGGTTTAAGTATTTTGTGAAAATCGTGTACGCGGGCGAAATGTCCCCACGCAACACAAGATCGTCCAGTTGTTTTCGATACGGCTCAAAACTGTCAATGTCTTCTTGCAAAAAATAAAGCTTCATCGGGTCAAGCATTTTGACATAAGTATCAAGTGCCCGCGAGCTGATTTGATCGTCGACTTTACGGCCACTGACATGCTTCTTTGGCAAAAGTTTCGTGACAAATTTCGCCACGTTACTATCTTTGGGCCCTGGCTTGATGGGGACAATCGCAAGCGGTGCAGCTTGCTTTACGGCAGCCCCCGCAGGGTCCAGTGATGCTTCGACCGGGATTGGTTGCTGCACTGCTTCCTGAGCAAAGGTTGTTGCGGCGATCGGAGTAAGCACTCCAAAGCTAGCCGCAATTGCCAAGTGCTGTAATTTGACGCCCAACGACGTGCATCCAGTGGCTGAGTGGAGTGTCGAATAAAAACCAGCGAATCGTGAGGAGCGCATCAATGCGTTTTCCGGGTAGAGAATATAAACCGATGTGGAAACGAGCTGCGAGGTTGAGATGGACTCGTCATTATTGCAGGTGCAATCGTACAAGCTCGCCCAGCTTCTCAATCCTAGGAAAGCGGCGAGCGTCCGGCAACGCTGATTCCGTGTTTGGGGAGAAAGAATCGCAAAAGAATGTTTTCGGTTCACGGGCGGCTTGAGCGATTGTTCAAACGATTTGCACTTTCCCAGTTCCAGGAACAATCTCGCCAATGTCGTAGCAATGGATGCCAAGCGATTGAAGTTGCGCTATGATACTGGTGGCAAAATAGGGGCTAACGACAATGGTCAGGCCAATACCCATGTTAAAAACTCGCCGCATCTCAGACTGCTCAACCTGCCCAAGCTGTTGCAGCCAAGTGAAGACGCGCGGAACCGGCCAACTTCCTTCCGTAACTCGTGCATCCATTGATTTCGGCAATATTCGATCGAGGTTTTCTTCGATTCCTCCGCCGGTGATGTGGGCGATGCCGTGGATCACTTGCTTGACGCGATAATGTGACTGAATGGCTCGTACTGCGGCGACATAAATGGTTGTTGGCCGGAGCAATTCATCGGCGACATTTCCGCCTAAGTTGGCGTCGTGTGAATTGAAATCAATGTTGCTGTCGCGGATGATTTTTCGCACTAAACTGAAGCCATTACTGTGCAAACCGTTACTCGCCAGCCCGAGAACACGGTTGCCCAACGAGATTGATTTGCCATCGATCAGCCGCGCTCGGTCAACGACGCCGACGGCAAACCCAGCCAAATCGTAGTCATCGGTCGCATACATGTCGGGCATGATTGCCGTTTCACCACCCAGCAGTGAACAATCTGCCGTTACGCAGCCGTCGCTGATTCCACGGACAATCTGCTCCAAGCGGTCCGGGTCGTCGCGTCCCATCGCGACATAGTCGAGGAAAAACAGCGGCTCGGCACCGGTGCATAGCAGGTCATTGACACACATTGCCACCAAATCGATGCCGACCGTCGAATGGCGAGCGGTTTGCTGCGCGACTTTCAATTTTGTGCCAACCCCATCGGTGCCGCTGACCAAAATCGGCTCTTTGTAATTGCGGGCAAATAATTTGCCATCAAAGTCGAGCCGAAATAGTCCGGCAAACCCTCCGTCATTGCGGATGACTCGGGGGCTGAACGTTCGACGCATCAAGGCGGGCAGTCGACCCATCGATTCTGCGTAGATATCGAGGTCAACTCCGGCATCACGATAAGTGGCAGGCATAACGAAAGTAGGATTTGCGTGAGAAAGGGACAACTTTGGGCAGATGATCTTCCTTTATTTACACCGCAGCAAAAGGGGCCGCACGCAGACGACGCGAAGAAGCTATTCTTAAGTGAATCAGTCGCCCGCAAAGTTGGCGATAAGTCGCACAAACTTCCGGATACACAACACAGGACTTTTCAAGCATTTTTACCTGATCCGCTCGGCCTTCATGGCGAAGCAGATTTGCGGGTCAAGAACCGGTTGGTTTTCCGACTTGGTTCAAGACTGGTGGTAGGTTTCAGTTGTCTCGTTAAGCGTCGAAGCAAGAAATTTCCCGGTTTTTTCGGTAACTGGGCGTTGTTTCGGCGTGTTCGAAATTGCAACTAAAGACTTACAACCACTCCCGCTGCGGTACCGATCAAGGAAAGACCTGCCTTATGCTTATGCGCCATCCCTGTCCACCGTTGCAGTTTTCTTACCACACCCCGTTCGGTGCGACCGTTCACGATAACGCGGTACAATTTTCCGTGTTTAGTCGGTCCGCCACTGCGATGCGACTGCTGCTTTACAATAGCCTGTCGGATCGCGAACCCAGCGAAATCATTGAATTTGATCGTGATGCGGATCGCTGGGGCGATGTTTGGAGCATTCAAGTTCCTGGCATCGAAGCGGGGCAGTTGTACCATTTCCAAGCCAGCGGCCCTTGGGCACCTGAGCAAGGCCACCGCTTTGACAGTGGAGCACGACTGATCGATCCGTACGCGGCAGCGTTGGCTGGCACGTTTCAGAAATCTGATGATGGCGTTATCCGACCCCCGCGCTGTGTCGTCGTCGATCATGAATTCGATTGGGAAGGCGATCGTCATATTCGTCGTCCACTCAGCGAATCGGTGATCTATGAAATGCAAGTTCGCGGATTGACGAAGAGCCGATCTGCCAATGCGACGGCTCCTGGCAGCTACCTTGGCGTGATCGAGAAGATTCCGTACTTGCAGTCGCTCGGCGTGACTGCGGTCGAGTTGATGCCAGTTCATGAATTCCCAATCCGCAATATTCATGGTGCAAAATCGGCTCGGCCTAATTATTGGGGCTACGATCCGATGGCGTTCTTTGCTCCCCATCGTGGATATGCCCACGACATTACGCCGGGCGCCCAAGTCAACGAATTCAAGACGATGGTCAAGGCGCTCCACGCCGCAGGCATCGAGGTGATTCTTGATGTCGTTTTTAATCATACCTGCGAAGGGAATGAAAACGGTCCAACGCTGTCGTTCAAAGGGCTTGAAAATCAAGTCTATTACATCCTCAGCGAAGGTCGTCACTTCAGTAACTATAGCGGCTGCGGAAACACACTTAACGGCAACCATCCAGTTGTTCGCGAGATGATCTTCCACTGTTTGCGAAGTTGGGTTCACAACTATCACATCGATGGCTTCCGATTTGACTTGGCATCCATCCTTAGCCGTGATCGAAAAGGTAACTTGATACCCAATCCACCCATGGTCGAGCTGATTGCTGAAGATCCACTGCTGTCTGATACCAAGATCATTGCCGAAGCTTGGGACGCCGCAGGAGCTTATCAAGTTGGTTCGTTTGGTAACTCACGCTGGGCAGAATGGAACGGTCGATTTCGCGATGACGTTCGCGCTTTTTGGCGTGGCGATGCCGGTACACTCGGTGCACTGGCGACGCGACTTGCGGGTAGTAGCGATCTGTACCAACACGCTGGGCGTCCGCCCGCATGTAGCATTAACTTCGTCACTAGCCACGACGGCTTCTCTATGAACGACCTTGTGTCTTACAAGCAGAAGCACAACTTGGCCAACGGCGAAGAAAATCGCGATGGAGACAATCACAACATCAGCGACAATTACGGAGTCGAAGGTCCGACACGTAAAAAGCTGATTAATGATGTTCGGACTCGTCAAATCAAAAATATGCTTGCCACGCTGATGCTAAGCCAAGGCGTGCCGATGCTGGTCAGCGGTGACGAGGTGCGCCGCACGCAACGAGGTAATAACAATGCGTATTGCCAAGACAATGAAACCAGTTGGTTCGATTGGAAGTTGGTCGAGAAGAACGCCGATATGTTCCGCTTTACGCAGAGCCTGATCGCGTTTCGCAAGGCGCAACCAACGGTTCGTCGGACTGCGTTCTTGACGGGACAACAAGTCGAAGGGCGATTGGTTCCAGATGTATCGTGGTACGCGCCCGATGGCACGCCGTTGAATTGGTCTCAAAATGAACTGGCAATGATGGTCTATATCTCCGCACCCGCCCGCGCCGACGACCCCGAAGGTCTTGGTCGTGACTTGCTGATGATGTTCAACAGCACGGGAGTGGCCCGAGACTATTCAATGCCACAGATCGGTCGCGGCATGAATTGGACACTGTTCCTCGACACCGCTGCCGATTCACCCCACGATGTCTTCCCTTTACTTAACGGTCCCTTGCCACCCAGCAATCGTGTCGTCCCGATGCTGAGTCATTCTATGAAAGTCTATGTCAGCGAACCTTCGGCGGTATAATGAAATACTTAGGATACTTTTATAAGTTAGGCGTAACAGCATTTCGTTGGCGTCTATCATTCTCGGACTCCCAAACGTACCCGATGAAACGGTACTCATCCTCGCGTTCCAAATACACGGATCCCGCGAGTATGAACACCGTTCTACGGGCGAAATACGAGTACCGTTACGATTACGAAAATCCCGGCGTAGCTAAAAGCAAATACGCGAATCGTGGGGATGCGTAATCATTGTAGCCGGACACTCCGAGGCCGGATTGAGTGACACTTTGCCGTAAACGACGCCACTCTGGTTACTAGGTTCGCCTGGTAACCAGAGTGGTGCTGCTCAATCAATCTGCTAAGATAACCGTGGGCTATTAAAATTTGGCCTCGTCCGCAGAATCTGCGGGTGAAAGTTGGTAGGTGACCCGCTTTTGATCCGGCAAAACACGTTGTTTCCAGCGAAAAACGCTCGGTTTGAAAGCCACCATCCGTTTGAAGATGGATTTTTTAAAGGCATTCCTCCTGCGTCCAATGGGCTTGAGAGAGCAATCCCGGAGGATCCATGGCTCGCCGGGACTGCTCGCACCATTGGCGTGCTATCGACCGAGATAACCCTTCGCAGGCCAGCGTCCCCGCAGAGCCTGGGTCCGTTTTTCCCGGCGTGTTCAATGTACCGACGAGCATCGAAGCATGCAAAAATCATTTGGACGCAGGAGACCATGCCTAAAAAAATCCCGGCTCTGAACTCACGCGCACTGAAACTGGTCCAGCAACCCTCCGACGGAATCATCTAGTAGAATCCGGGTAAGAACACCCACAGATTTTGCGGAAGAGCCTTTCGTTTAACGGCAAGCGGCAGATAAAATTTACTGGTGCTTGCTTGTCACGGCGAGCATCGCATCATGCAGCCGACCGTTCGATGCCAATACACTGGATGGCTTCAGGGGCAATAGACCGCCGCGGGCGTCGGTCACCGTGCCACCCGCTTCTTCGATAAACAACCGGCCGGCGGCAAAGTCCCAAGCGGACAGTTTGAATTCAAAGAAGCCACCGAATTGACCACAGCCAACCATGCACAGGTCAAGCGATGCAGTCCCGAACCGGCGAATTCCATGGATGTCAAATGCAAAGAATTCTTCAATCGTCGCCAATGTTTTACGCATCATCTCACCGCGATCATAATAGAAACCACAGCCGATGATCACTTTTGACAACGAAACATCCGTTGAAACGGAAGCTCGCTTTTCCCCAGCAAATGCACCGCAGCCTCGCGCTGCAGTAAACCACTGCGCTGTCGCTGGATTGTAAATCACGCCAACGATGGCAACGCCCTTGTGATAATACGCGATGGATACGGCGAAGTGAGGCAACCGGTGCGCGAAGTTGTTGGTTCCATCAAGCGGATCGATGATCCAAAGATGCTCAGCAAACTCGACATTAACATCCTTGCCTAATGATTCTTCGCCAAGCAACTGGTGATTGGGAAACGATGCTCGAATCCGCTCGCCCACAATTCGTTCGGACGCTAGATCGGCATCGGATACCAAGTCGTAACTGACGCCACCGCTGGGAGACTTGTCGCGGATCACAAGATTGTCATCTTGGAAATATTGCATGAGTGCAATGCCTGCCAACCTCGCGGCATCCTTCGCAACTTCCATTTCTAATTCGAACATCATGTCTAACGTCAATTATGCTTCACGATTCTCAGGATCTTGCGAGAAAATCAAAACGCTGTACGGAGCGATGATAACTTTCGCGGATGCTGGCATGCCATCGTATGGCTGATCGGATGCAGTCGCGTCCGTAGATGGGCAGTTGCTGAAGACTTTGGAATATCCGGTCCAGTCGCTATTGAATCGGAGCTTCCAAGTTCCCGTCGCCGGAAATCCGACTTGATATTCTGCGAATTGGTTGATCGAAAAATTGGCAATGACGATGACATCGTCGCCGGCACCGCCGTCGAGAAATCGATGAAATGCAACTACTTTGTTGATTTGATTTACATGGTGAACCTGGGTGCCACTACCCGTTAGACCTTGCGTCAGTTCCTCCTTATTAAGTCGCAGGCGAATCAGATCGGCGTAGAGCCAAAGGATACCACGAAACGTTTTTCGATTCTGCCAATCAATCTCTTCGGTGTCTTGGAACCAGCCACCTTGAAGAATCTCTTGACCTTGAAATAGCATCGGAATCCCGGCGGCAGTAAAGACCAATGCCGCACCGAGTGTTGATCTCTTTTGGGCGTACCAGTTCGCACTATCTGAGGAGTCGATCTCGGCTGGCACTCGCGCCTTACCGTTTGCCACTTCGTCATGTGACTCGGTATAGATCACGCGTTGAGTGGCGTCGCGATTGTAGGAGTGCACAAGTGCACCGTAGATCTTCGCCATGCAACGACTGTTGTCGTCGGGTTGTGTGATCACATCGCGAATGGGATGCACAAACCCCGCATCCCATTGACTCGTAAACCCCGCACCTCCCTCCCATTCAGGCTTTGTTAAGTAGTCATTGTTTTGCAAATCCTCTGCGATCGTAATTTTGCCTGGATAAGTTTCGCGGATATCTCGGTTGATCCATTGTGTTAACCCCCAGCCGTCAGGAATTTCAGTGCTCGGTGTGCCATCGATCGACCGGATAAAGAGCGTCATGTCGAATCGCAAACCATCGACGTGATACTCGTCTAACCACATTATCGCGTTGTCGCGGAGATAAGTACGCACTTCGCCACGCCCGTAATCCGGTCGCGTTTCTCCCCACGGAGTTGAGCTTCGTTGATCGTTGTAAAAGTAGATGCCGCCTTTGTTGTTTTCGGACCAGCCATCGAATTGCCAAAGGTCGAGGTCGGAGGGGCCGAAATGGTTGTAGACCACATCCATGATGACGGCAAAACCCGCTTCATGAGCTGACTTCACAAAGCGTTTAAAAGCCTCGGGACCACCATAAGTGGTCTCGATCGCATAGATATGAGCCGGATTGTAGCCCCAGGAAATATCGCCAGCAAACTCCGCGCAGGGCATCAACTGCAACGCATTCACTCCAAGCCGCTTCAAGTATTCAAGTTTGATTCCGAGGCTATCGAACGTGCCAATGGATTCGTCGGTTTTTCGATTAAACGTGCCAACGTGTAATTCATAGATCACCAGTTCATTCCAAGGCGGCATAGAAAAGGCATCGTCTTGCCAATCAAAATTCGGGTCGTGAATCACTCCATTACCGACTGAGTTGGTAACTTGACGAGCCCGAGGGTCGATCCGTGAAAAAGTGCGTTCTCCGTTGGTAATGAAGAACTTGTATTCGTGGCCAACTTTTGCGTCGGGCACGTCGACGTACCAATTTCCACCCGATTCTTGTTCCATTGGATTCGATGATGCATTGAATCCATTGAACGTTCCGACGACGCTGACCGAATTGGCGTAAGGTGCCCAAACGCGGAAAGCAACGCCATTCTGATGCAAAATGGCCCCCATGCCGGTGTGCCGAATTTGGGAATGAATGTCAGTTAGAACGAGCATTTTGATTCCTTGTTGAGTTCGACATGCCGATGTGCCGTATTTGGAATGAACATCAGTGATCGATGGAGCGGAATTCATTAGTAAATTCGGCCCATCTCCCAACGCACCGATCAGTCTAGCATCAGCGGGAGCGATGTGTAGGATCGATCAATTAGTGGGATAGGCTTCCAGCCATTTTGTACCCCATAACTTCAAAAGGACCTTCGGCCACCACCCAGCTGGCCTGGGTGGAGTCAATGATCATCTTAACGAAAATGCGAAGCATTTTGTTAGCGGTGCGGCGCGAGCCGCCCGGTGTTTCGCCGGGATTTTCGAAACGGCACCGGACGGCTCGCGCCGTTCCGCTACTTAATTCCACGCGGCAAGCTGGCAGGGGTCTAAGAAAAACTTGTGGGGTATAAAATGGCTGGAAGCCTATCGCACTTTAGGTAGGCATGGGATACCGATAGCCAACTCCATAAACGGTTTCGACGATTTTTGGGTTTGCAGAATCGATTTCGATACGTTTGCGAAGTGTGCTGATTGTTTGGTCGAGTGTCCGGCTATTGGGTACCGTTGCTGAGCCCCAGGCGTCGCGAAACAGCTCATTGCGATGAACGACTTCGCCCACGCGTCGATGCAACAGATGCAAGATGCGGATTTCTCGAGGGGTCAGTTCAATAGGAGGAAAGCCGTTACGATGCGCACGGAGCTGCCTGGGAACGATCAGAAGATCGCCCATTTGATATTCTTTTTCGTTGTCAACTTTGACGACCGTAATTTCGGAAGAAATGCAGCGACGAGTCACCGCGCGAATTCTAGCGATAACTTCGTTCGCTCCAAATGGTTTTGCGATGTAATCATCAGCACCCAGTTCCAGCCCAACGACTTTATCAATTTCTTCGGCCTTGGCGGTGATGAACAGAATGGGGATTTTCGGATTGGAGGCGCGAATATGGCGGCAAACGTCATAACCGCTTTTGCCAGGCATCATCACGTCTAGGCAGGCAAGTTCGTAAGGTGACGAATCGAACATGCGGATCGCTTCCAACCCACTGGCTGCGGAGCTTGCCTCGTAACCCTCACGCTGAAGTATTTCAACCAGCGCGGAACGGGTTCGAGGATCATCTTCGGCGATAAGGATTCGTAACGTCATCGCGTGTCCCGGTTTAAAATTCTTGGAAAGTCATTCATGGTTTCCTCTCATTCGTTTAGTCGATTGGTAATTTGACCAGGAAGCATGTACCCGGCGGTGTACACGACTCGATCGTCAGGTCACCACCGCTTCGCTTGGCCGCAGCTAAAGCGATCGAAAGCCCAATTCCCGTACCACTGGGGGCGTCGATGGCGTGGCTTAGCCGAGTGAACGGTTTAAAAACGAATCGGCGATGTCGATGAGCGATACCCGGGCCATGATCACGGACTCGAACGTAAAGACATCCGTCTGCAAGACTTGAATGAACCAAAACGTAGCGCCCACTGCTGGCGTACTTCTCGACGTTACCAAGCAGATTGACCACGATGATACGGAGAATGTCGGGATCTATTGAGATCGTGTTCCCTGCACCGCGTTGACGGTCGACTTCGATTCCTGCTGCATCAAAACTAGGGGCGAAGGATGCGATGATTTCATCAAGAAGTTCGTCTGCGACGAGTTCCTGTCGGTGCAAACGCCGATCGCTATTGTCACCGCGCATGAAATCAAGCACGCCGGAGACCAATCCGCCGAGCCGTTCGCTTTCATGCGAAATAACATCCAATCGCGATCGAAGCTGTTGCTGTAACGACGCGTCTTGAAGGTCGGCGACGTCACGTTTGGCGAGGTCTGCGTACAATCGAATGTTAGTTAAAGGTGTTCGCAATTCGTGAGAAACATGACCAGCGAAACTGACTTGGTCTCTGGCAAGATTCATTTGACGACGAGTCGCAGAGACCACGTAGGTTCCGATCGAAACCAGAACGACCATCGTCGCAGCGCTTGACCAAACAATGGCATTGTGTGTCGCTTTCGGAATGAGTGAATGAATATCACCGTGATAACGAAACTTCCAACTTGCCAGTGGCGGGAACGCATCGACCTCGGCAATCGCGTCCATGTCTGCCGGTAGAGATTCACCCCAGCGGTAGACGGTGCGTTGTTGCTCGTCGATCAGCGTTGAGTAACCGAGTGTCTGCCGATTCAATCGCTGGGAAGCTGTCTCGCGAGTTTGCGATTGTGGAAGTACGGAGATTACGTCCGCTACCCATCGCGAACGCTCAAGTAGAACGCCAGCGACGGAACCATCACTTTGCGGTATCCACAAGACGATCTGCATTCCTTGATTCATAAACCACGACTGCCACATCGGTTTAATTGTCAATGCCTGCTGGGGTTCGATCTTGTATTCATCGTCTTTGCTTGTGTCTGTTGATTGTCGGTTCCGTTCATGGATGGCATCGGGCATGGAACGACTTGCTGCTAGCGAGGCAACGGCGGCGAATTGATTAAGGTCGCTGGGCTGCTGGGTCAACGGAGGGGACGGATGTACCATTTGGCCGTTGGGCTGAATCAGCAGACAGCATCGCACGATGGGGTCGTATCGCTCCAGGTCGCGAAGCGCTCGCAACCGATCTGTCGCGTCGTCAGCAAGTCGCTCCGTCAAGTGCCGTTGGTATCGATCAAAAACGGCGAGCAGGGGTTGCTGGCCTTCACGCAGTCTTTGCTGAAACAGTGTCTCCAACTGTTGCTTCGCGACGACTGCATCATTGCGCATCGATCGCACCGATGTCCATCCGAGAATGGCCAACGGTGCGGCGATGAGTAACAGGATTGCGATCAGTAAACGGCGTGGCATCAATGATCCAAGTTAAGGCTTCTTCGGCATCGATCCCGATCGATAGCCGCCATCAAATCCCTGTTGTTGAACATTTCCATTGTAGAACTCAACCATTCGTTTGCGACCCGATTGCCACTTTTGATTGTCGCCAATCTCGGCTGCTTGCAATTTATTTTCACTGACGTTGTCGTTAAGAACAGGCACAACAATCGCGACATTCTTGGCTTCGCAGGTATTCCTGCACTTTTCTAGTTCGACGGTGTTGAGATTTAGTAATTTCTTTGCTTCTTCGATCTTGCCAGCATCTCGCAGCGCTGTTGCCAAGCGATTTCGATCGGTTGTTACCAAAACGGTAGCGTAGGCGAGTGTTTCCAGGTTGGTGTCGCTCTCGACTTCCGCAGACGATGATGTGAACCTAGCGTCCACGATACTTGAACGCAAATCCGATTGCCTAGTCATGGTACTTGTGAACGAGGTCTCGACTTTTGCAATCTGCTGTTTGGTGTTGACATTGCGTCCATCGACTTCGAGTTCAACGATGAAGTAGCGGTTCTGTCCAGAGTAAAGCTGAGTGAGTGGAATGGTGATTTCTCGCCCATCAATGTGTGCATCGGTGCCAAGAACACGTACGGGACGAACATAGTCGGGCAAGGTCACGTTGATTTTAATATCGCTTGCGACGACATTCATCAGCGTGTCGAACTCACGATTAAAGATCGCGACCAAGCTGGCTGCATCTTCGACGAAGACATGGTTTCCCGATGATGCAGCGGCAAGTTGCATCATCAAGTCTTCGTTGTAGCCCTGCCCAACGCCCAGTGTCGAAACGCTGATGTTTTCTTTAGCTAAAGAGCGACCGAGATCGGCGAGTTCCATCGGTGAGGAAGGGCCGATGTTCGCTTGCCCGTCGGACAGGAGGATGACGCGGTTGACAGCGCCTCGTTCAAGGAATTTGCGAACTTCGGCAGCACCACTGGCGACGCCGGCGAACAGTGCTGTGCTACTACCGACCTCGACCGCGCGGATTTTTCGGATGATTGAACCACGGTCAGTCGCCTTGGTGCTAGGAACAAGCACTTCGACGACGCTGTCGTAAAGGACGATTGAAACGATGTCTTTGTCGCGCAATCGTTCGACGGCAGCAATGGCAGCGAGCTTCGCTTGATCGATTCGTGCTCCGCTCATCGAACTGCTCTTGTCAATTACAATCGCAACATTGATCGGTGGGCGATTGATAACGGCTTCGATTTCGGGACCAACCAGCGAGATTCTTAAATAGGTTGTGCTTTTAGCTTCCGCAAGCATGGTCGGCGTGGATACGCTGGTGGTCAGTTTCAGGCTTTCGGCGGTGTTAGCGGTGCGAGGATGCATCGCTAGGCAAGCCAGCAGCATCGGCGCGATTTTCCAGAGTTGATTTCGAGTCATTTTTTCGATCCCACGTGTAGAGAAGTGCCGCGTTTGGCTGACCGCGCGACATGCGCGACGCTAATTAGCAGCATGGTTGCATTAAACAATGTGCTGCTCGTTGAAAGGTCTAACGCACGTCAAAACAATGTAAAACGATTCTCAAGTGGGGCTATCACGGTACTGTCTGATGTACCAAACTGGCGTTGTGTGTTGTTTGAATCATTTTGGGGCAGCGGGGGGCGCAGCGATGTGGGATCAAGATGAACACGGTGGAACCAGTTTTCGGGTCAGCGGTTGGCGGCTGCATATCGAGTGTCAGGCGGCAGGTATTCGATTGGCAATGACGCACGATTCGTCGCCTGAGGTCGCCGGCACGATTTCGCTGGTAGGCTGCGACCTTCCTCCAGTGACAGAGTCGTTTGTCCGAGGAGATGAGCTGCATTTGAGGATGCCCCAGACAGATGGAGCCAGCGCAGGTCTCGAGCTGGCGTTGTTGATCGTGCAGGCTAATCAGGATTTCCTTGTCATGGAGTCAACATTGGCGATACACACGCAGTGGTTGGACTCACACCCGCTGGTTGAGCTGTTGCTACCAGGAGACGACGCGAACGCAACCTTTATACAGAATTCCACTCGCGTGCTCTCGCGGTTGCAAGAGCCTGCCAAGATGCAAAATGGAGAGCCGACGGTCAGCTTGCTGATCGATGAACGGGATTGGCATTCCATGGATGAATCTGGGATGAAATTAGGATCGATCCGTTTTTTTGGAGAATTCATGGAAAAAGGCGTGATTCTCAAGGCACAGCCATGGTGGGTTTGGTCTAGCACCGGCCCGGACCCGATCAGAATACGAGGTTTAGCGGCGGAGTTAGCCAATCGCCCATTGCCGTTGACGAGTTAGAATGGTTGGCTGATCATCTCTACCGATTGTGCTGATTTTGCTACCTTTAGCAGGGCTTAACGACCGCTGTGGCTCGGCTCCAGCAGCATTCGCTTTGCCGATTGGGTTAATTGCGTAGAATGAAGGTCTTGTCATTCCCTATTTCCGTTGCGACGGCAGCATGTCGCGCCGCGGATAATCCGTCCACTGCGATTGGTTTGCTTTTCGGTGTTAGGAAATCTGGCCTACCGACCTTCGAACATACACAAATGGGTATTTGCTGCCTCATTGTTGTTAGCATTTTTGCTGAGCGACTGCGGAGCAAGCCGATTTACTTGGGCGCAGCCTCCCGGCACTTTGCCACCAACTTCCGCGACCGTTCCGACTAATCGCGAGAACCAGCCGACGGGCGAGATTGATACTCCTGCCAAGGAACCGCCGATTCAGCCGAAGGCTTTCTTGATGCTGGACATCGCGGGCAATCCGGTCATGGTGCCGGGGATGACGTTTGAAAAACTCGAGCGATTAACGCGACTGGAGGAAGGTCGTGAAAGGCCAGGACAGCCCTATTCAATCGAATCGATGTCGATTACCGGGCGCGTGGATGAGGGTCATGCGGAGTTAAAAGTGACCGTTCGCATCCTCCTTGAGCCAACGGGCAAAACATGGATTGCGATACCACTGCGGATGGGAAACTTTCATCGCACAGGCCCTGCAGACGTTTCTGGTGTCGAGAGCTACCGAATGGATTTGACCGACGATGGCAGTGGCTATCTAATGCATTTACAAAGCGAGACGCGGCGTACCGTGATTGTGGCAATGCGCGTCGTCGTGCGAGTTTCATCTCCGCCGACTGCGGCGATTGAGTTCCGCCTTCCCGAAACGATTTGCGACATTTCGCTAAACGTTCCTAACCCTGCGGTGTCAGCATCGATTGTAGGACGCGGCGACGAGGTTCTTCGCACCGTTAATTCAGGTCGATCGACCGACGTCAAAGTCGAAACTGGCGGTGGCACGTTCAGCCTTAGGTTCGGCACTCAATTGCCTGTCGTCGACAATCGGCCTGTCTTGGAGACGATCAGCAAGATCGCGGTGGATTGGCAGCAGGCAGATGACACACCGCTGGCAAGAGTCGACGTGCAAATTCGCAACCTTCGAGGTGACTTGCCCAAGGTCTCGTTATTGATCCCTGAATCACTGCAGCTTTTACAGCAAGCCAAAGTACTTAATGGAGGCCCCTTCGAAGCACTTGAAGCGATCGACATCGAGCCTGCTGCAGGTGATACCGCAGTCCGGTCAAACGCAACGAAATTGATGCAGCGAGTAGATATCGTACCGACGAAGGTTCGCGGTGATTCGCAGGTCGGTGTTTCGATTGATGGACAAATGCAGAGTGAAGGCGGTCGCGCCGGTGGCATGGTGATTGTATCAGCCTTAGCAATGGATGATGCGGTGGAGCAAAAAGGAGAAATTGAAGTCCGTACGCCGCGTGAGTATCGATTGCGATGGACATCACATCCGTTTGTCCATAGCGTTTGGGGGAAAACGGATTCCGATTCGCTGTCGTCACGTGTCTATCGCTTCCGCTTTGATCAGGTGCCCTTTGAGTTGCCGATTTGGCTATCGGCACGAGCGAGGCAACTCCGAGTCGAATCGAATTTACGTATGATTCTTTATGACTCGTTTGCCTCGCTGCGAATGTCGATAAAAACCAGCGGCAGTGTTCCCGACTCTCGCATTCTGCCGATTGATGTTGGGCCGTGGGCAGTCAAAAGCGTTTTTATCGCAGACACTACTACGCCTGTCGAGTACGACCGCACCGGAGATACGATTGAAATAGATCTTTCTTCACTGCCTGGCGGTGGCAAGGAAGAAGGCGATCGTATCGAAGTCGTACTGGTGCAGCCACTTGTTCAAGGTCAAGCGAAATTAGATGTGCCATTGCCTCGTATCGCGGGCAGTGCCAATGACGAAGCCATTGGCACTCTGCCGTCCTCTCTGACCGTCGTTTCACAAAATGATGCTCGCTTCGTCATTGACCTACCTGGGTCGACCGGAATTGGTGAAGTTCTGCGACGTGGCACATCGCCGACTGGTCTGGCACCAATCGCGGAAGATGCTCTCGCCGAAAATCGGTATACATTGCCCGATGTGGCGCAACCATGTCGGTTGGTTGGCTACTTCGTCAGCGAACGCCCATCGATCTCTTTCCTTGCCGATGCCGAGGTCTCCATTGTCGCCGATCGCGTTGTAGAAGTGGTAGGCTGGACAATCTATCCGCAAAGTGGTCTTCGAGGTCGATTGCCGATCACCTGGGGCGAGCTGTCGGATTTAAATTCAAAAACACCAAGTGTTGCCGTGAGCGACAGCATTGCACCGCCTGATGGTGCGAGCTCCAAACAGGAGGACAAGGACAGTCGTGTCATACTTTCGCCGCTTACCCAATGGTCTGTCGTGGTTGACGACTCACCGGCCGTCATTCGCATCGATGCCGACGGACAACACCAAATTTATTCAGACCGATTGGCTGGCGGACCGCACAGCATTCGGTTCCGGCGAACGCGACCGTTGCCATCGAGCCCTATGACGGTTTCGGTTTTAGGAGGGGTGTACCTGCCTCGACCTGCATTGCCAGATGTCACGCTACGTGGACCGATTGTCGTGCAGCTTCGCAGTAGTGGACAGTGGGAACTTGCGTCAAGCGGGAGCGACGGACGATTGGTCGACGAGTTATCAATCTCGTCGATTTCGCAAAAGGAATTACCGCTTCAGATACGGCCCATCGAGAAAAGAGATGATGACGTTGTGATTCGTCGCGGTGTGCTACGGACGGCCGTAGGCGATTCCATGATCCATGAGCAGTTTCTGGCAACGATCGAAGGCGAAGGAACGCTACGTATTGGGTTATGGCGTTTGTCGGGCGATGTCCTGGCACGAGCAACCGTCGACGGTGCTCCGGCTGAAGTCATACGCGATGCGAATAATCGATGCATGATTAGGCTGGGGGAGAAGGGGACTCATAAGATCGATCTGCAAGTTTGGGTAGCGCGTGATTCCGAGTCCATATCCAATTCCATTCACCCAGTCCTTGTATTGCCGATTGGAATCGAACGACTTTATTGGCAATTGGTTGTACCTCACGATCAACACTTGATTTGGGCGACGGCGACAATGGGCCGGGAAATGCGATGGCAACTAGACCGTTGGCGTTTAAATCGGGTGCCGCGACTTGGCGATGCGGAATTGGTCGCTTGGTCAGGTGTCAAGTCCGATGTGAGTATGCCGCCGGGGAATCGCTATCTGCTAGTCGGCGTGGACGCGGGCTCTTTAGCCGCGACGGTGATGTCTCGGCAAGCGATTTGGCTGATTGTGGGTGCCATCGTGCTGTTAACCGCGAGTTTACTCATCTATCTGCCAACCTTTCGCCATCCCTTGACAGCGGTTGTCGGTGCCGTGGCACTCGGTGGATTGATGTTGTTGCTGCCTGACGCAGCAGTGATTGCGGGGCAACTCATGTTGGTCGCGATGCTGATTGTTGCGGTGATGAGCGGCGTTCGCCACCTACTTACGACACGGCGCAGCGATCGTATTTTAATGCCGTCGCGTGAGTTGATCGACCACCCCACCACTCGTCATCTGGGACCGTCGCATGACGAGCGTATCGATGCTTATTTACCCAAACACGAGCGAGCAGCCGCGACTGGTGCCAAGGCAGAGGCGCGAACGTGAATAACGCAATAAGACTTTCGATACTGGGAGTATCGCGTCTGGCAACGGTCCGTCGAGCGTTGATCGCTGAATGGATCATTAGTCTTTGTGTTGCGTTGAATTTTGGCATGACGACTTACGCAGACGAACCCGCGCTGGCGAAGCCATTTTCACCTGCCGCATTGCCAAGCTCGTTAGATCGCTTTAATCCTATCTATTTTTATCAGTCGCAGGTTGCCGAGATTGTTCCTCCGTCGTTCCGACCGATTGATTTGGAAGAGCTCGACGAAAGATTGAAGGGCATGGCGAGCACGACGCTTTCACCAGTCGAAGCACCGCAGTTCATTCGCGGCGTGTATCTTGCGAGACTTGAAAACAATCATTTGGTATCGCACCGGTCTTATTGGGATATTTCGTATCGTGGTCAAACGCCAGCAAGGCTAAAGCTGGGTGCCTTGGGGCTCGCCTTGCGATCGAGTACGGGAGCGGCTGCCGATGAGGCGAATGGCCAGATTGTCAGCGACTTTGAGGGAGATACATCCGTCGTCGTTGATGGTGATTCCAGAGTTGTGTTTGGTTGGACCGCAGGGGGGAAGTCGATTGATCGTGGCACCGTATTCGATTTGAAAATACCTGCATCGATTCAAACGCGATTGTTGATCGAGGTTCCACGAGGAATGCAAGTTCAGGCGATTGATGGCGTGGGACGAGCCCTACCCAGTCCGCCGCCCGAAGCCGGACCGTCAGGACCACTTCCTCCGCCGGAAACAGAGACGTCTTGGTACTCGATTGATGCTGGCGGTCTAACTCGCGTACGCTTGCGGTTGGACAGTACTATGCAAGGCGATCAGGAGTCCATTCTTTCCGTCCGACAAGCATCCATCCAGTATGATTTGCAGCCACAATCGATCCGTTTCACAGTTCGAACCATGGTTGATGCGGCGCCCGGTAAGTCACTACCAATGATAACGGTGAAGAATGGTAGTGTTGCATCCGTAAGGATTGGTGGATCGATTGTTCCGTGGACTGAAGTGACAACATCCGAAGGTAGCGGGATCCGAATCGATGTGACCCGGATGGACCCTGGATCGGGCAGCGGGACGATGAATATCACGATTGAAGGAGAAGCAGCTTGGAATTCGGGTGGCGGATCGCAATCGTTGCCATGGCCCCAATGGAAAAACTGCCGGCCGATTTTGGTTGCAACGGAAATGCAGTC
Organism: Planctomycetaceae bacterium; assembly: GCA_043775635.1. Lineage (GTDB taxonomy): Bacteria > Planctomycetota > Planctomycetia > Pirellulales > Pirellulaceae > UBA6163. The sequence goes on from JAYVSE010000034.1 coordinate 23,463, forward strand.
GCAGATACGATTGGACGCCAGCCTTAACGTCCTTCGGATGCAGTTGCCTCCGAGCTGGAGATTTGCGCCAACGGCAACCGCAGAAGATGGATCGAGACTATTTCGCTGTGTTGGATCGCTTGCTTCAGAAGGTCCTGCAGTAATGGTGGTATCGGGAGAGCAGCAGAGTTCTGCTGAATCGGTGTTGCAACTGTCTGCAACGAATACACGTTTTCAAGCTCAGCTTGATGCGTCTATTGATATGAGTGATACCGGGCCACAGCCGGTACATCTGCGGATGGACCGAGGCTGGACCGCTAACTTCGTTATGTTGCCGGCCAGTGGTCGCGTGATAGATTTGTCGAGCGATCTTACGAAACAAGGCAATATATCGATTTGGCCCACGCTAGATGAATTGGTCAACGGCCGCCTGCAAGTTCGAATGAACGGTTCGATGCCGATACGATCTGTGGCGGGAAAAATTGAGTTTCCCGCGACGGCGTTTGTGACCATTCGTAATTGCCGTAATCGTGGAGTCGCTACAGTGACGCCGCCGGTCGGCTTTAGTTGGAGCGGTGAAGTTGCGTTGCGGACGGCGAGAATTACAGCCAACGATTTATCACCGATTCAAAAAGAAATGATCGGTGAAGTCGGGCCAGACAGTCTACTTATCGATTTGAATGAAGGTCGAATCGCATCCCTGGTGAGCCGTCGTCCCGACATTGCATTCGATACCAAGGGTCAGTTATCGCTAAAATTCGAGGGGAATCGCCTTCATGAAACTTATTTGGTCGCATGCGATTCCGTTTCTACCGATATTCATACGATTGTAGTTGACCTAGGAGCCGCGTCCGGTCGACCGCCGATGCAATGGTCTGCTTTGCACGTGGATGGCTCAAGCCGCCGCCTGCTGTCATCGACGTTGCTTTCGGCGAGCAATGCAATGTCGGCAGACGGGAATGCGACTGTTGGTAGCGAACAGATCGCAGATTCTAGTCCTAGTTTAGGGAATGACTCGACAACGGATGCGAGAACTCAATCGCCTAACGAGATTTGGCGACTTGAACTTGGTGACGCGAGTGAACGTGAAGTGATGTTGGTAGGCCGCCGCGAGTACGATTTCGAAAAATCAAAAGAGCTCCCACTACCAAAGATTCCAGACGCATCGAACCAAACGGCTCAAATAGTCGTGATGCCTTCACTTAGCGCCACTCAATTGGGCATATCGGTTTTGAAGGTACCTCGCCTATCAACCCAAGGGACGCGAATCAGTAGATATGGTGCTATTCCTGCTGAATGTGAGCCGTTCCCAGGCTGCACCGTGCTTCGATACGATGCAACGGAGCAGGCGTCGATTACGATTTCGCCATCGCGAAAGGCGAAGGAGATACCTATCGTTTGGCGTGAGAGCGTACGAATCGAAGCATCCAATCGCGGCGGCGACACCGTGACGGCTGCCTACGATATCGACCGCGGCGCGGAACTGGTAGTCAATCATGATGTGAACCTACGATTGGTAAGCGTCACGGACCTCTGGGGCGCACCGGTAGAACATAAGGCCGAACCTACACGCTTATTGATAGCGCCATCACCGTCCGCAACACGCGTGATTGTCAATTGGACTCGCGCTGTATTCTCCGCTTCAATCACCAGGGGATGGCTTCCTCCTCGAATGAAGGTCGATGCGATCGTTTTGCGACGAGACTGGCGACTGATTCCTGCGCCAGACACACTTATCCCCTCTGCATTGCTGTTCGGCGAATCGCAGGACCTTAGCGCCGTTGCATTGCTTAACGGCAACCGAAAGGACGCAGCAAACAATCGAATCCAGGAGGCAGCCTCCGTCAATCACGATGTGGATTCTGCAATCAGCGTCGAGTTGAACGGCGGGCGTGTTTGGATCGTCGATTCAGGCCTAGGTTATACGGTCGCGTCGATGCTTGGTTTGTGCATGTTTGCGGTTGGGTGGTGGATTGCATCCCGTTCACCGCTCATCGCCGCGCTTTTTTGGGTCACCTCGGTCGTGCCACCTGTGTTTTTATTCGTAACCACAATACTTTGGTATTCCTCCGTTTGTGTCCCACTTGCCGCTGGTGGGCTCGTCGCCATGACACTTACACCTCATGTTCGAAGGTGGGGAGATGCCGTTCGGTCCTCAATTTCGGCAATTCCAATACCAACTTCTGCAGCCACTTCAGGCCAAAACACTGCTTCCGAGGAACGGCACCATGGGTCGTCACGGGGAAGCGGGTTTTCGTGGACGGGGCGGCATTCGTCGCTGGTACTTTTTGCATCCTTTCATGCACTGGTTTTTGAAGCGAATATGTCTGTTGCTCAGGCTCCGCCTGCCACGCCAGTAACAAACCAATCAGTCATTAACTCGTTGCCATTTGTTTTGGTTCCCGCCGATGCAGATGGCAACATTGCAGGCTCGAAAGTCTATCTGACACAGAGTTTCTATGCCGAATTGTTTCGCGACCGATTGCCGGTGGTTGTGCCGGTGCGAACGAAGGCGGCGAGTTATCGATTGCGATTAGAAGGAACGGCAGATTTGAATACGACTGCCGAATTGGAGGCTCGCTATCAGATCGAAGACACGGAGCAACGAACGGAGATGCGATTGCCGTTCGCTGCTTCACAGATTCGCACCGCCCAGTGGCTGACTACATCGGATAGTCGACCATTGCGCTGGAGCGCAGATGGCGATTCAGCGATTAGGTTGACACTGCCGGCAGCGAGCAGTGCTAGTTTGATTGTACGGGTAACTTGCGCAGTAAATTCCCCATCACGAATATCGCGCACCGTCCGCTTCCCAATACCACCGATTGCGAGTTCGACGTTGGTCGTCGACGCGGGATTTGCAGTGCACCACCTTGAACTTACAGAATTGATGGGAGAGCAAGAGGTACAGCCAGAGTTGGGGCGACTCACGGCTTCCCTTGGTGCCGTAAGCGAAGTCGATCTCACAATTAGCTTGCGAGAAGCGGCTCGCGTTGTGGCGTCGATAGCACAGCGCCGATACTGGGTACATGCAGGCTATGATCGAACTAACATTGAATGTGAAGTTGACATTGCAGATGCAACGATTCGTAAAGGTGGTGAAGTGTCGCTGGTAATTCTCGACGGCCAACTACCTTTAGTCATGACGGATGATTGGGCCATTGTGACGAACGAATCAGTGTCGCCTATCAGGCGGCAGTTAACACTTCGTTCGCAGCGTGACAATCCTGGACCGATCCGATTCTTGTGGGAACTTGATTCACTGATTGCATCGACAGCGCCAGCAGAAGATTCCGACTGGATTGTCATCCCCGAGGTGCTTTCGGCGGGAGCGGCAGCAACACCGCCAGCGGTGATAGCACTGGATGCTGCTCAGGGGTTACGATTGAATACAGCGGCCTTAGGTGCAGGCGGTGTAGGATCAAAACTCGCGGTCAATAAACCGACCAGTGCTGAAGCGATCGACGCATTCATCTCTAGCTGGAAAGGGTTTCGCGGAACGGCTGGTGAGGTCATGACTTCGGATTCCCCCTTAACTCGATTCGTGATTGCCACACCGCCGTCCCGGCCATGGCAGACAAGCGAAGTCCAGCATCTGCATGTCAGGCCTGGCGAGCTTCAGCTAAGTTACAACTCGATCATCACCCCAGGTGATCGATTGGTGGGACCACTGCGAGTCGTTTTACCATTGGGTTGCGAGCTACGTCTGCTGACTGTAAATGATGTTGCTGTCGAGACGGTGCCGCTACGAGTGGGCAAGCGAAGCGAAGTCTGCTTGCCGGAGCCTATTGGTACGGATGTTATTCGTGTACATGCCGAACTGTATATGCGAGTCTCACAAGCCGACGAGTTCAGTCCACCACGGATCAGCGTTGAACCCATTCCGTTTGTTACCGGTTCCTATACTCTGTCTCGAGATCAATCGCTGTTGGTGAAAGAAGTCACTGACGGAGGGTTGATTGAGGCGGTTACACCGGCCATGAGAACCGACGAACAGTTAGCAGGAGGCTGGGTGCCATGTTGGACTTGGCGACTCGATGAGGTTCAGCCTTTGGTCGCGAGCGATTCAACCAACAAACCGCAGTTGCCAGGTTCATTTCGTGTCGAGCAGCGAGATATCACAATCGAAAGTCAGCAGCGTACGTCGCTCGTTTGGGCTCAAACTAGATGGTCCGTTGAAACACTGCTAAGACTGCGCGGTGTCAGCAATTCAATGGGTGTTGCTAGTCGCGAGCCCATTGATTTTGTTAACGTCGAGTTACCAACGATTTGGTGTGACAACTTGACCGTTGAGCCAGCCGAAGCATGGTCAAGGCAGCCGTCGATTGATCCCACAAAACAAATCGTTCGCATTCGTCCCGAACAAGTCCCTGGAGTAGACGGTTTCGTCACGATAAGCTTGCGGGGCCAACGCAGCATCGATAGCGACATGCGATTGGAAGTGCCATCGGTGCGTGTCCTCGGAAACGGAAAACGGGATGTCTACATGACCGTACCGAAACGAATCGAAGGTCGCCCATTGGAATGGGAGGCGATTGCGACACGGGGCGTGCAGTTGCCGAACGAATTGCTGCACAATCCGTTTCCTGCTGACGAAGGTTTAGAAGATGTAAATCAGGAGGCTAGCACCGCTAATCATCGCACTGGCGATCCGGATTCTGAAACGAAGCTAAGGGATGAGATTGTCTTTCGCAGCACCGGTGGTAACGCCTCCGTTTGGCTTGCACCGTCACGATTAGAGGCGGCAAGCGCACGAATTACGATGGCAGACTTTCAATTGTTTCCGGCATCGGATCAAGAAACCATGGTCATTTGCCGGTGGGACCTAAACCCTGGCCAAGCGGAACAAATCACCGTTGATCTACCGAAAATTGCAACTCCGGTTGAGGTCTGGATCGATGACGAAGTCGCTGCCTGGGAGTCATCGGACAGTAAAATCAACATTAGACTTGCCTTGAGCCGTTTGGCTCAGAGTGTCGTTCTTGTTTGCCGGTTCAAAGCCAGTGCAATCGGAACCGAAGGTGGAATGCCAAAGGTAAGAAATATTCCGGTTGACCAAACTTGGGTAACTCATTTCGAACCTGATGACGGCGGCACCGTCGCCCCCGCTTCAAATAACCTTCGCGATGGCTGGCAACGGTCGACAGTGGAGGATCGATTGCTTGGGCTGGTTGAGTCGATCCGAACGGTCACTGAGTCTTCGTTAAGCCGCGCGACGGATCGCTCCCAAGACGAAGTGGTGCAATGGATCACAAGCTGGGATCAGCGTTTTCGACGTTTAGTCGATGATGCAGATCCGGCTAGAAAAATTGAGCTGGAGTCGAAGCCAAGTGAGGAGGCGGCAACCACTAAGATCGTCGATGTTAACGCTATCTGGAATGAACAAGAGCGAAAGTGGCGGCAATACTTGAGCCGTATCATCGGCGAAGTCGTTCTGGGCGAAAGCAAACGGCCACGAGCGTTCGTCCCGCCAAATCATTGGCGAACTGCGTCCGTTGCTAAGCACACGGGGGAAGCGACTTCAATGCCGGTTATTCGAATCGTTACCGGCACGAAAACACTGGCAGTTGCTATTCAAGCGATGCTGATGCTGACGATTGCCGCTGGCCTAACACTATTGCTTTGGCGTGCGCGCACGGTGATCACTCCACTCGCTTGTCATCCAGCATCTTGGTTGTTTGCAACAGGGCTGGTATCGCTGGCGATTGCACCCATTCCGGTTGCAGTTGCGATCTGTTGTGTGGCACTGACATCGCCTTTGTTGACTTCTCCGAAGATCTTTCGACTTCGTCACCAAAAGTAGCATTCACATTCCAGGTGCCGCAATCTGAGTGAACCGTAGGCGTTAGCTTCGGGCCTTACAAGGCGCTAACGGACGCGATACCCGCGGCTAGCGCCGTCGGTTCACTAAGTCCACTGGCTGAGTTCCGCTTTCCACTGCGACAAAGTTTTGCCGGATCGCGTGGCGATAATAGACTTCAAGGCATAACGCTGCCATTGCGGTTGTGTAAACGCGGCCTCCGTAGCCACCCCACTCGTCATCAGTCGGCCAGCTTCCATTGGGCATTTGTCTGGCGACCAGGCGCGTCTTCATCGCGGCATTCCATCGTTGCCATGAGTCATCTTGGAGTTGATGAAGCGCCAGCGAAGTGTAGTACCAGCCGTAGTAGTTATCTTTGCCAATGCCTGGTGGCTGACGTAGTAAATACAATTCGGCTTCGGCTATTTCGGCTTGCGGAATTTTTTCGCCGAGAAGCAGTCGCGTCGCTAACGCTTCGGCTGTCATCGTTCGTGTCGGTGCTTCACCAGGCCGATAGCTTGCCAGACCACCGTTGTGGCCGGAGCGAACCGAACGCAAAAAGTTCGACGCACCCGTAAGCGATTGAGACGTGACCGGTATCGACGCGCGACGGCCGCCGTCAAGCACCATGGCTTGCCAACCAAGCTGGCTGAGGTCGCCGCGATCACCATTGGTGTATCGCCAACCGCCGGTGGTTGGATGCTGGCTGGACATTGTGTACTGGACTGCTGCGGCTGCAGATCGAATGGCAAATTCGTCACCGGTTATGGCTGCAGCTTCGCACATCGCAAGCGCTGCCATCCCATGACAATAATTGGCTTCATATATGGTTGCAGGACCAGCCAGCGAGCCATCAGGCTGTTGCGATCGAATCAGGTACGAAAGCCCACGATGGACATTGTTGGCATAGGCACCGTCACGGTGTGTATTGCCTGCACCAAGGATGCTAAGGAGCGCCAGTCCAGTGATACCATTGGTCGCACGTTTACCTGCACCGCCTCGGTCGGTACCAAGTGTTTGCGTTTCACGCCCGGCTCCGCTGGTTAACGGATCCCACGAACCATCAGGTTTTTGATCTGCTGCAAGAAACTGTAACGCGGCTTCGACAGCGGCTTCCGTTGAATCGTCGCCACCTGTTGAGATCAGCGCTAACCGTTTGGCGTCACCCGCTCGTTGACCAAAATCATTTTGCTCCACTCCAGCAACGTGTGCAGTGTTTGAACTCGGCTTCTGATCGGAGTTTCTGATCGCGTCGTCGCTCATCCACTCTGTCAGCAAGTCATCGACTGTGGAAGGAAGATCGCTTGTCACGTTTTCGTCAGGTACCGATGAGGCAAGCGCCGACGGCATTTTATCAGCCAGATCAACTAGCTTGACTGCTGGTTCGAGCATGGTTGCGTCGCCCGTATCCGCATCACGATCTTGATTCTGGGGCGTGGTCTCGGCTGCGGGCAACGGTAATGGAGCGATCATTGTTTGCGGACTTGGCGGTTGAGATTCTATCGCGGACGAAACCCCCGATTCGAGGTCCGGCTCGACGGTCGAGACTGTGACTTGCGCAAGCCCAGATTCAGATACCTCATTTGATACGGACGCGACACCACCGCCCCAAAATCGCAGGCTGGGCAGAAAGTAGATCAGCAGAGAGTGCAAAACGATGGAAAGAAATAGGCAAATTGCAGCAGCGCCGCGTCCATTGCGAGATTTCCTTCGCATCAGCCAAATCGTTGCCAGCAACAAACCAATGCCGCTGGCCGCGACGCCCACTGCCAGTTGTGGATCGTTCCAAAATGAGGCGTCGGCGTTGATCGTGGCGAAGCAGTTCATGGCTTTATGCATAGCAAATCAACGATAGCCAGAAACATTATCGACGGTTGGATCGAGCAGCAATTCCCATTTGTTGAACACCACTGCTGCGAATCACTTGAAGCACCTCGGCGACTCGTTGGAAAGGCGCTTGTCCGTCACCGCGAACGGCTACTTTCATATCCGGGTATTGACTTTGAGCATAACGTAATCGCTCAGCGAGTTGCTGTTCACTTACAACGGTGTTGTCAAGCGTGATCAATCCGCTGTCTGTGATCTCGACCATACGCTCATCCGGAACACGTGTCATTGACCGAAGTTCACCGACGCCTGGCACGCTGACCTCGATTCGGCCCTCGGGTTTCCCAAAGTGGGAGCCGACCATAAAGAACAATACCAGCAAGAACACCACATCAATCATCGGTGTGAGGTTGATCGATGCGTCTTCGATAGTTCGACTTCGTCGTGACATGTGCCTTAAACGTCCAGTGGTTCGTTGCGATCCGCAGATGCTACTCCGCCGATGTTACTCCGGCTAAACGGCTCCGGCTAAGCGGCTCGGCGAACTTTCTTCGTCTTGTTCCCTGCCTCAAGTCCTTCGGCGCTCACGCAATCGATGACTCGTTGGCAAAGTCGATCGATGTCATTCAGGTATTGGTCACTCTTGGACCCAAAGTATACGTAGGCAAGATACGCGGGGATCGCAACGAAGAGTCCACCGGCGGTCGTGATCAATGCCGTGCTAATACCGGCGGCCAGCGATTCAGGATTTCCACCCGCCGCTGCCGCCCCCATTGCGTCAAACGATTCAATCATTCCCAACACGGTGCCAAGCAACCCAAGCAATGGAGCAACATTACTGATCGCCTGAAAAACGCGTAAGAAGCGTTTCAATCCGTCGGCAACACGGTCCCCGGCATCCATCACGGCTTGTTCAATCTCGAGCATCGGCCTGCCCCATCGCTTGATTGCAGCTTGGAAAACTTCGGCGACCGGACAATCGAATTCATCGCAGATCTCGTTCGCCTCTTCGAAGCTGAGCTGACCATCTTCGACACACTCGGTAAAACGACGAACGAACGGGCGCGGAATCACGCGACTTCGCCGCAGCGCAAGTGATCGCTCTAACGACAATGACAAAACAATCAGCGAGCAAATACCAAGCGGAATCATCAACCAGCCGCCGGCAATCAACTGGTTCACTAACTTAAAGTCGAGCCAAGAAGAAGCAGGCGCTTCGCCATTTTCATTCAGCGGCACCAGCCCCGAACTCCCGTCCGCTACAGCACTTGGAGCGGTCGGTGCAGGGGGAATCGACGAGCCGGAAATGGTTGGATATTGGCCGTATTGTGGTGCTTGAGCGACGGCGTACACACTAGTAATCGCAGTCAAAATCAAAATCGCTAGTATCGTTCGCAGGAATGTGAGCCATTGGCACAAGCCTGCAATAGAAACGCGTAGCGGTTGAAGTCGTTTCAGGGTCATTGTCGATCACCTTCGTAAATACAATCAGAGCATCCGTGCTGGTAACAAATCCAGCCTCTCGTTGTCCACAGGAGAAAGCGTCGCAAATTTTAAGAAAATTTGAGCCTCCCGCTGATCGCCAGGATTCAGCATTCTCGTTCCCTGGATCTGCAAATCATGATGTACTTATCGCGACTGCTTGTTAGCCCACCGCAGGAATTAGGGCCGCATCTACTCGGGGCAACAGCGGAGCTGTGACATTGGATAGCCAGGGATGCTAACCCCTGGTAGCATCGCAGCAAACGCATTGGGAATCGCGGAGCGATGGCATTCGAGGCGGAAAATGCCATCGCTCCGCGATTTTTAACGACGCGTTCGCGATTGAGTGACCAGGGGTTGGCACCCCTGGCTATCGAGTGCCATCGCTCCGCGATTCAGGACAAAAACGGAACTAAAATTACTGCGAAAAAACGACCGTCAACCCCAGCGAGTGCTGGCAATTTCAATCGCACAGGTCGAAAATCTTGCCGCGCGATCCTAACGCAACATCGATGCGGGAGAATCGCTCGACCCGGTCGGTTTTAGAGTGGCAAGCCTGGTTTGCGCAATACTGGCGTGAGGCCAATCTCGAAAGCGTGTCAGTAACGCGGTGTAGCAGACAGCGGCATCGCGACCGCGACCAAGCTTCTCAAATGCTTTGCCCGCTTGCAGGAGAGCTGCTGGAGCCCACTCGCCAGCAGAATCCATTGCATCAACGCGTCGATAGGCGTCGATCGCATCCGGAAAGCGTTGTTGCAGGAAATAGGTTTCGCCAACAAGCCACTGCGCTCGTGGACGCAGTGTCGGCGATGGATCGGCAGCACGAACAATTTCGTTGAGAGTATCACGAGCCTCATCAAATCGAGAGCGACGAATCGATAATTCTGCGGCCAAAATGTTTATCAATGAGCGATTGAACGCAACGTCTCCCGCTGCAGTTTTAGCGGCTGCAACTCTGGAGGTTGCAATTTCGATGTCACCATGCGCGACGGAGGTTTCGGCTCCACGCAACAAAGTAGCGAAATCATCGACACCTCGTTGATCAATCAAGAAATCCCACCAGGGCATCGAATCAGCGGGACGCTGGGTCTGTACCAATGCTTCGGCGAGCATTTGGTCGACGGCAACACTGCGATGAGCATTTTCGCTTGCGGAGTTTGGGTCAGGTGGACCGAGTTCGTCGGCGGCTAGGGCGAGCATCGTCCAGCGTTCACTGGCTCCAGCCCAACGGCACGCTGACTCTGATGCAGCCGACGATTGGTTTGGTGAACCGATGGTTGCGCCCGAGGACTGGGAAATCAAATCGATGGCAAGATGCTCGGCCGCCGACTCTTGGTTCTCCGACGTGAACCTTGTGAGCAGATCTGAACTGGTCGCACCGTCCCGGTCCGTTTCAATCAGCCAGCGAGTAGCAAGTTGCCAAAGCGGATCGTCACCAGATTCAAGTGCATTCTTAAATACAGCGTGCGCTTGGTCGGTGCTGATGGGCGAGACAACGCCATCGGTACCTTTCAGGCGAGCCTGCCAAGCGACTCGCACCTGGGCCGGCCAGGGAGAATTTTCATGTGTGTACCGCGAAAGAATGGCACCCGCCGCGTCGCTTCGAGGATACGATTCCAGTAACTGCGTTCGAGCTGCCTCAGCCTGGTCCATTCGATTGGCACGCTCAAGACAGGTTGCCATTGCCCGAAGCGCGTGAGGTGCGTCAGGATGATTGGGATGCTTTGAAATGAAAGCGGCTAATTTAACGGACGCTTGGTCGGATGTGTCGGCACCAAGCGCCGACGCCCACGCCGCGCCCAGGATCGCATCGGGAGCACGCGGGCCATCAGGAAAGAGCTGGAGGTAATCTTGGTAAGCCAAGCTTGCCGCCGCCGGATGCTTTTGCTCTAGACATGTAGCCCCCAGTGATAGCGCCAGTTCGGCGAGTTGTGCTGCTGCGAGTTGTCCAGTCTCGTCGCTGACCGCTTGATGAAGTGCCGCCGCCGCCGCATCCCATTGTTCATTCGCCTGCAACGCCTTGATCATGAGCGGAAAGGCTGCGGCGCGATGTTGAGCCGATGCATGGGTATCCTTGATGACTGCCTGGCAGTGATCAAGTGCCAATTCAAAGGCCTGACATTGAATCGCCGCAGATGCAATGGCTAGGTCAATAGTATGGAGAAAAGCGATGGATTTCTCGTCGTTCATTTGTGCGCTGGCATCAGTCGATTGATGAGCAGATTGATGAGCAAGGCGTGCACGTTGAAAAAGCGAGATCGATTTTTCCCAATGGCCCTGACGGCCGACAACCCGAGCTGCTTGGACAAAAAAACGAACAAACTGTGGATCTCGGCGGGTTTCATCACCGAGTAATAGAAGTTTATCTGCCGTTGAAACGCAATCCGTTTCGAGCCCTGCCATAATCGACTCAAGCTCGGAAGCAGTGCCAAATGACGGCATCGCACCGTTGAGCGTGATGCAAGCGATGGCATAAAGCACGACGTGCTGCAATGCAATCCGAGCGTTCTGCAATGGCTGGGCGTTCATATCCATGCTTGGTCGTCGTGCGGGGCAATCCGTTCCTTATGACACAGGCTGGGCCGTGACCTTCGCTGAACGCAGAGTACTGATCACGTTACGAAACTTGCGTCGCAAGTTGTTTGTCTCAAAGATCAAGTACGCATTTCCGACGAGCGAGATCAAGAGCACGAAATTGAAAAGAGGTTGGGCTTTAATGCTCTTCGCAAGCGCCGCTTGCTGCTGTTCATTCGTCAAGTACGGCGAAATTCTCATGCCATCACTAGGGCTACGTGCCTCTTCGTCGTAGGTAACCAGTTGCGTGTTGGCCGCAGATTGGTTGCGTATTTGCGAGCGGTGTAGTCGGTTAGCGAGTTCAAGGTCAACTTGTTGCTGCGCAAGCAAGCGTTGCTGCTCAACTTGCGCCGCCGTGAATGGCGCTGAACCATAGTTTGGTGACGCGTTGTAATCGTTTGCGTTTAGATGGATGTTGGAAGGAGCGGTTGATGCTAATCGCGAATCAATCGGCTGTGACGATTGACCAGTTGCGAATTGGCTTCCGTTGGCACCCAGCAGTCTGCCGTTTTTGTCGATACGACTGCCATACCTGTCGACTAGGTTGCCCTGCAAATCGTATAAGTTATTGTATCGATCGGTTAGCTGCCCGTTTGTGCCTTGATACTTGACGTCCTTGGGGTCGATGGGGTAGCCATCGCTATCAACCAGTTGCTTATCTCGGTTATAGATGTTGGTAAGCGCGTCCCGAGTGTAGCCGTTTTCCGCCGAAACAATCGGTGGCACCACAGCGCGCGGGTTCATCATGCCGCTGGCGGTTTGAGTATTTGTCGATTGATAAGACGAACCAAATCCAGTGGACGGCGAATTCGAAGCTGTGGGCACAGTGCCAAAGTTCGGACTTGTTCCGTAACCGGTCCAAGCGGGGTCAGCCGGGTTTCGCGTATTGGTCGCTGGGTTCGCAGCAGGATTGTACGGGTTGGTAGGATTTGTCGTTAAAGGGTTGGACAAGGACTGTGGGTCCGTCGGACGAGGCGGCCCGACAAAGCGTGACCAATCCGTCGATCGTGCACTCGGCGGCACAGGATCGGTCGATGGGCCACCGGTAAAGTTCGAACCGTTTGAATTGACGGCGGTTGTCGGGTTTCCTGCAGAAAGATCTGCCCAACGGCGATCCTCTCGATCCACTGCTGGGTCCGTCGAAGGACCTTGATTGTTTCGCGACCCGTTCCCATTGGCTTCCAATGGATTGGCGATTTCGGACGCGCGATTTCGAACTTGGTCGAGTGCATTCTGAGCAGCGGTCTGAGGTCCACCGGGCATCTGGAAATTTGCACCTTGTGGGTCAGGCTTCATCATCGACGCACTGGCCGGGTTCGCTAGGTGGGCGACGGACTTAGCGATCTCAGGGATCGGAACCATTTGCTCGTCGCTTGGACTTGTGCGTGCCGTTCGCCCATGCTCTCCCGAAGACGAGGTTTCAACGGGCGTCAAGCGTCCAGAATCTCTTGGCAGAGGCCCCGTTCCAACCTTAACCACAATTCGCGACACACGGTCTTGGATCGCGGGATCAACGGTACTTGTGATCTCGCCAATCGATTGCAATTGCCCAAGATGTTCAGGTGATATTTGAACGATATATTCGATATTGTCGCCGCGCGTGGACGTTGTTCCATCGGGTTGCCAGCCGTAGTCAACGCCGATAGCGGCAAGCATGATTAGCACGGGAGCTGCGCCCATCGCTCGATCCTTCCAACGATCCATCGTCTTTCAGGACAAAGTCAGGGACATTGTCTTGGCCAACGAAAAGGTACTTAAAAATCTGGGTCAAATTGTAAACATCCATTTGTAGGAAATCCCGCCTTCGGTTGCTTTTGACTGATCCGACCAACGATCGGGATCTTCAATGCAACCGGCGCGCGATGGCCCACCCTGACGTGAATCGTAACGCGATTGCCTAAGCTGGGTAAAGGGCGATTTAGTCCGTGTGAAATTTGCTATGCTAGCAATTCACCCGCGTGACGGCATGTGACGTGGGTAGGGTGGCATTTCGCTAGGCAGCGGGACGAGGCCCGTTTCTTCCTGCCAACGACGGCGTTCAACCGCACTCGCGTAGTACCGTAGCCATGTCTGGTCATCGGAATCATCGACACAACGCCAATGAAGGTAATTGCGCGGCAGGTCAACTTTCTTTTCGCAGCTTGGCAAAATGTCGCGATACAACATCGTGTAAAGCTCGCGGTCCGACATGTGGTCGGTACATTCAAGCACGACGCGGACGCTGTGTAAGTTGCGAATCGTTTCCCACAACAGATTGTGCATTGTCTGGGCATCAAGCGAGTCGGGAAGCGGCAGTGATAGCGGTGGGGAGAACCATTGGGAGATCGGCATGGCTGGGGCGCGTTCCCACGCCAGCATGGATGCCAGGTATTCGTTTTCGACGCGAAGCGGCATGCGGGTGGCCGTAGCCCCCGAAACCGCCTCGTCGACGTACGGCTCAAGTTCGTCGCGCAATCGCGCGTTGTCCATTAGCAGTTCGACTTCGTCAAAAACCGATCGGCTCGAGTCACTCATCGGTACATCTTTTCATTGCGTGGATTGCATTTAACCGGTGACACCCTTGTCAACGGCTTGTGGTCACTCCGCCGAGGCTTCCCGTACCCCACAGATACTCCATCAACCACGACCCGATCCTATCCGCAAGAAACGCATGCTCAACGGCTACTTTGGCAAAAATGCGGTTGCGGGCCAGAATTTTCCAGCCCGTCGCCGCGTGATCGTTATGAGCGTTACTCCTTGCCATGATGATGGGACTCGGGAGCCAAAAAACGGCGGTAAAGGGCCGCGTGCTCGGCTACCATCCGGCTGACCGTAAATTGCTGGTCAATTTTCTCGCGACCTGCGACGGCGAATCGCCCTCGTTCGTCAGCGTGATCGAGCAAATGGTGAGAAATCCTAGCAAATTCCGCTCGATCTCCTGTCGTGACAAGCCTTCCGGTGACCCTGTCGTCGATCAAGTCTCGATTGCCAGCAATGTTAGACGCGACGACGCAGACGCCAGCCTGCATCGCTTCGATCATGGAGTTGCTTTGCCCTTCGTACTCACTGCCATTCCAGAACAAGTCAGCGTGCGGAAGCAGCGACGCCACGTCACTGCGATGCCCTGCAAATCGGACATGCTCAGCTTTTGTCACCGCATCGCGATACCGAACCAGCTCATCGCCTTGAGGCCCGTCGCCGATGATCACCAGGGACGTATCCTCCCGCGTCGTACCGAGCAATTCGCCAGCCCAAATCAAATCGCGATATCGCTTTTGTGGCCACAGCCGACCAACGGCAAGGATCAATTTTCGCGATTGGTCGACTTGGAGGCGCGCCATGGCTTCCTCACGGGAAATCTCGGGCGCGCTGCGCGGCAGGATTCCATTTGCAATGACGGTGAATTTGTCTGCTGGAATGCCATGCGTTGCATAGAAATCGCGTACGCCGACGCTGTTGGTTGTCAGCCCAGCGGTGCGTTTGGCGAGGTATCGATCGATGCAAAAATGAACGGGCGTTTTCCATCCGTCAACACAACGCTCACTTCCTAGCACAACCGGAATTCCAACGGCCAGCGCCGCGCGTCGAGCATACGAATTCGCGGCAAATAGCCACGAATGCATAACGTCACCGCGCCATGATTTCAACCATTGTCGAAGGCGAAAGTAGGCCGTTGGATCGAAGCGAGATCGCTTCCCGATCAGGGTAATGGGCACCTCGGCGGCCTCCAGTTGCGATCGCAGCGGCCCATCTCGAGTTAGCAATACAACATGCGGTTCAACACCATGTTCGCGAAGTCCTGAGGCAAGTAAACAAAGCTGCTTCTCAGCACCGCCCTGGTCAAGCGTGGGAATGACGAGCGCGACACGCAGTGGCTTGTGATGGTCGATTTCTGTTTGGATGGTCAGTTTCCTTTATCCTCTGTGACGCGAAGTTGCCTGAAGCGAAGCATCTAACTCAACCCAACCTTTGGCGAAGTTGACTCGCTTGATCTTGATGCGTTTCAGTGCGAGTGCTTAAGTTCGCTGACTTTCCAGACAACTTCTCAAACAGCGTCAAAAATCCTTGTATCGTTTCGCTGTAGGGACGTCGCAAAACAAGCTCCCGCCGCAGGCGTTCAGCACTCGCTTGCGCCGGTAAAAGATCGACAAGAACTCGACGAATGGCATGATGCAACGACTTCGAATCCGATTCGCTGCACCAACTCACACAATCATCGTGATCGCCGACGATCGCCCGCGTATCCGCAGAATCGGCCATTACCAGCGGCAACGGCGAAGCGATCGCTTGCGGTAGAAAATCATCGAGCGAATCGCTTAAGGATGGTTGAAACCAGACGTCTGCCGCTGCCATCACGTCGCTCAAATCGGTAAAGGTGCCAGGCATCGCCACATTCTGACGAACGCCATGATGTTTAAAATATCGGTGCAATTCATTTCGCAGCGGTCCGTCACCAATGAGCCAAAAACGCAGGTCAGGCCAAATGTCGATCAGTTTCGGAATCGTCTCGGCTAGCGTCATCATGCCGCTAGATTCATTCATTGGACCGACCGCCACCAGGACCATACTATCGTGATTAGTGGCGAGATCTCCGTTGACCGCGGCTAACGCTTGACGTGATCGGCTACGCGACACAGCGTCACGACCGGCGATCCCTTTTCCTGGCACAACGCCGCTGGCAATACGATGGATCCGGTCGGCGCGATAACCACCAGCAATCATGGCTTGGTGAGCCGACGCTCGCGAGACCACGATCGCATTAGCGGCCTGAATCGCAGCCGACAAACGACGTCGATGCCGAAGCGGAGCGATGTAGGTTGCATCCGCGTTGGGGCCAACACCTCCATGATGAACGACGGATACAAGGTTCGCACGGCGAGCTGACTCGACCACGATCGCCGATTCTTCTCTCATCGTCGCGCTATACAGGATGTCGTAATTGCGAGCGTGCTCGCGCAGCCAATTTTCAACGTGCCGCATGTATCGACCCATTGACCATTCGCTACGTGGAGCCGCCGCAGGCCGGTGCACGATAATCTCTCGGTGGCAGATCTGGTCAGGCCAAGACGATGCGTATCGCGGCGTTAAAATCTCAACGTCAACGCCAGCTCGCGCCAGACCGTCCGCCAGCCGAACGGTGCGGTTGGCAACGTCGATCGAAAGGTGAGGCCAATAGTGCCGCCCAACCATCAATACTCGTAAAGGTCCATTTGACACAATCAACCAAACCCAGCCTGCAAATCGCTTTCTTCCAAAACGCCCAAGTACGGAAGGTTGCGATAATGGTCTTGGTAATCGAGGCCATAGCCAACGACAAATTCGTCTGGGATTTCAAATGCAACGAAGTCTGGACGAAGCGCCACAACATGATGCCGAAGCTTGTGCAACAACACTGCCGAGCGAACCGACAATGCCCCCATCTCAGCGACTTCTTTCGATAATCGATCCAATGTTCGCCCAGTATCGAAAATGTCGTCCACCAGCAGCACATCGCGCCCGGCAACGTCGATCATCATCCGTGTATCGATCGCAAGCTCACCGGCAGTCATCGCACCACGGTAACTGCTGGCCTGGATCACGCCGACGCGAAGTGGCATCGACAGCATGCGGATCAGGTCAGCGAACAAGACCAGAGATCCGGTCATCACAGCGACGACTGTCAACGACTGCTTGCCATAGTGCGAGTCGATACTGGCCGCTAACTGCTGGACGCCTAAGTGAAGCTGTTTCTCGTCAAGAAGAATACGCATCGCTATCGTTTGAAAATGGGAATACTGGTGTGAGATTGGGAGGGCTGGGTGTCTTTTGACGCAATTGTCGCTTTTTCCGTCCGTCGCGTCGCCCCCTCGTCGATAACTCATTCTGTGTTCTTAACAGAAAACGGATTGCGCATCTCAGTGCAACCCATTCGCCCAGATTTTCTTGCCATGACTAACACGCAGCGGCTTGCCGCAGTTCGCCGATGCCTTGATCGTTGGCTTGAAAAACAGCAATCTGATGAGCAATCTGACGGGGATATTGAAATCAGCGATGCGATGCTGATCCGTGGTGGCTTCTACGTTGGTCGAAAGTTCCAGCTTGGGCCATACCGAGCGGTCTGGTTTACGGAAGAAGACGAAATCAAAATTCACGATGCTGCTGGGGCTGTGGTAGCAAAGCTAGATTCGGCAGCAATCGATCTGGCTAGCCATCAAGCTAGCACGTCGGATCTCCGCAGTCGTGATGACGAGGCGGAAAACTCCCGCGCGGCGACGATTCCAATGCAACGCCAGATTCCCGAAGCAGCGAGCGAAAATGCGTTCGTTCGGCGAGCAGCCTAACGCTGGACTGTTAAAAATTTCAATGCCCCGCTTCAATGCTGGGATTTGATCGTAGTGGGATTCGCCAGAATTCCTCAGCACACTAAAACGTTGGGAATTCTGGCGAATCCCGCTACACA
>JAYVSE010000035.1:0-15698 GCA_043775635.1 Planctomycetaceae bacterium
TCTCTGACTCGACGCGGCGGACTGACGAGCACGAGAAGCGCGAAGCCTACTTATCGATCGATTCGCTGTGTGTCTACATCTTGGTGGAACAGTCGGCCGTAGCGGCCATCGTACATCGTCGGATGGATAGCGGCTTTGCGCGAGAAACGTACCTCGGGCACGAAGCGGTCATCTCGCTGCCGGAAATTGGGTGCGTGTTGCCGATGGCCGAGTTGTACGAGAACGTCGAGTTTCCCGAGCCCGAGCGGGACGACGAATTGGAAGATATGTCGTGAATGCTGGTCGCCGTGTTTTCAAATCCGGCGGAACTGCTTACAAGACACCGGACGGATCAATGTGTCGTTCCTAGGTACCTCTGAAAAATACGCATCGGTCAACGGAATCGAGGTTTAGTACACCAACCGACGTAAGCGCAGAGCGAACATAGCATTGAGAATAAACGCCGCAAAAAGACCTTCGGCTCGCGGGAGGATGAACGATGATTCAGTGGTTGGCCACAAAAGAGCACAAAGGACGCAAAGGGTAATACGGAAATAAAAGGATAGCACCGGAATTGTGAGCAGCCCGTTCAGCATTTGGAGACGATCGGCCACGAACCCACTTCTTTTGCGTCCTATGTGCTCTTTCGCGGCAATTCCCCATTCCCCGCTCATCGCGTGCGAAATCTGTTTTCATCAAGAAAGGCACAGAAATGGCATATGAAACTACCGACGAAATCATGCGTCTCTGCGACGTCGTTCGTCAGTCAGGCTTTGACCTGCGCAAGTATCATGGCAGCGGACATTTGGAGAAAATTTACGAGAACGGCCTCGCTCATCGCCTTCGCAAACAAGGCATCCACGTCGAGCAGCAAGTGGCGATCACTGTACTCGATGAAGACGGCACGATACTTGGCGAATACTTTGCCGATTTGCTCATCGAAGGCGTGCTCATCATCGAACTCAAAGCCTGCAAGTCGATCGTCGATGAACACATCGCACAAATTCTTGGCTACCTGCGAGCGACGCGAATCGAGCATGGCTTGCTGATCAACTTTGGCGCTGCCAAGTATGAGATTAAGAAGTACGTCCTGTCTGATTGCTAGGGGATGTTTGGCCGCAAAAGAGTGCAAAGGACGCAATAAAAGAAAAGAAATGCAAGTGATTGTTTTTCCTTCATATTTCCGGCTCCTGAATTTATTGCGTCTTTTGTGCTCTCTCGCGGCAAACCTCCTCCCTAGTGCGGCTAAAATGTGTAGCCGGACTCGCCAGAGTTCGGTTTCACCGCCTGAAGTCTGGCGACTCCAGCTACTTCTAAAATAAAATTTGCTAGCCCCTGGCGTCCGTCGCAACCAGTTTCTGGCGATCCGAGAGAAGTCTCATTTTTTGCTCAAGTTTTATGGCGGAGCCATATTTCTAGTGAGTCGGTGGGCACGCGAACGACCATTAAAGTCGTTACGACCCAACCGCCGATGTTTGGCTGTATGGCGATGCTCGGTTGATCGATCGTCGCTATCAATGCGAATTCCTGGAGCCAACGACGTATGAGCGGAAGTCCCGAGCCCGAGGTCACGATCGGATTTTATACGGTTGACCAGTCAGAATTTACCGGTTGGACCGGCGGGCTGTTGGTGCTTAGCGCGAGTGGTCGGCCGCTTGAGTTCCAGTGCACATTGCCAGTGCGTCCTAGCCGTGCCCATGAAATTCTTTATGGCTCAACGCTACGTGATTACTTAATCGGCGATGCCATTGGAGCGTTGTTAGTCAAGCGGTGTCGCAACTTTCCAGCGCTGCTGTGTTGCAACCAGCCTGAAGCGTTGCAGCTTGAGGCTTTCTGCGATGCGCCGGTCGCGTTGGTATCCGAAGCTGCGGAGGGAGACGAAGGACCGATCACGGACGAGATGATGCCAGGTTACGAATGGTGCGAACTGGCGGGCTCGACGTTGCGAGTGGCGGTGGAGCGTGTTGATTCCGTTCGCGAGATTGTCGCTCGACTGCCGCACTTGCCCGATCTGCTTGAACCGTTCGATCGGATTCGAGAGGCGATCAATGAGGCACAAAAACAAATTGCAAGGTCGCGCGCAGCGTAGTATGAACCACGACTTGACCATAGACATCGACTCCAGCATGAGCTTGAACGGCGAGTCGCTGATGCCGCGCGACATCATCTCGATCGCCATCGACGAAATCGAGCCAAGATCCGTTCCGATCAAATTGCAGGCGATCGAGGTTAAGACGATCGGCTACCAGTTCCCACGATCCGGCAGTGGAATCAAGATTTTTCGCGGCGGGTCTAGTCACGAGGGTGCGGCTAACCTTCCCGTCGAAATCCAAAAGCCGTTCAACGCTGAAGCAGCTCGCAACGCCGCAACGCGAGCGCGCGAGCGAATTCGAAGCGGCAAGTTGACTCGGATCAAACCGCCTGCTGACGTGGTCAAGCTTGAAGATCGGTTGTTTTATTTGCTGCAGCCACCGCTGGAGTTGCTCGTTGGCAGCGAGCAACTCTGCTTTCCGTTTGAGCCTTTTCCCTATCAATTGGATGGCATTGCTTTTCTGTTCCCACGCTATGCGGCAGTGCTTGCCGATGAAATGGGGTTGGGCAAAACAATGCAAGCGATAAGCGCGATTCGCTTGCTTCTTTGTAGTGGTGAAGTTCGCAGTGTGCTTTTGATTTGCCCCAAACCGCTGGTGTCCAATTGGCTTCGTGAATTTAGCGTCTGGGCACCGGAGGTTCCCGTGGCCGCCATCGAAGGCAACTCGCCAACTCGGCAATGGCAATGGACCAGTCCTGATATTGCCGTGAAGATTGCAAATTATGAATTGCTAATGCGTGATCGAGACTCGGTGCTGGATTCAGATCAGCACTATGACCTCGTGGTACTCGACGAAGCGCAGCGGATCAAGAACCAAAAGAATGCGACCAGCCTCGTCGTGCGTGAAATCTCGCGAACTCGTTCATGGGCTTTGACCGGAACGCCTGTTGAAAATTCTCCAGACGACTTAGTTGGTATTTTTGAGTTTCTGTCGCCTGGTTACTTGAAAGCCGACATGCCCGTGGCCTCGATCGCAAAGGCAACGCGCGATCACATGTTGCGGCGCACCAAAGATATGGTGATGAACGACATGCCGCCGAAGCTGTATCGTGATGCTGATCTCGAACTGACGCTTGAACAGCGAGCGACCTACGAAAAAGCAGAATCCGATGGCATCGTGCAGCTTGAGAATCTTGAGCAGCAGTTGACGATCCAGCACGTTTTTGAGTTGGTCTTGCGGCTTAAACAGATTTGTAACTTTGACCCGCCGACAGGAAGCAGCGCGAAGCTGGAGCGCCTTGTCGCGGATATGGAAGAGGTTGCCGCTTGCGGTCACAAAGCGATCGTTTTCAGCCAATGGGTTAACAGTATCAACCAAATGCGTCCAGCGCTGGAACGGTTTGGGCCATTGGAATATCACGGTCGCGTACCACATAAGCAGCGAGACAGTATCCTCACGCAGTTCAAACAGGATCCGTCAAAGCACGTGATCTTGATGAGCTATGGAGCTGGCAGCGTCGGATTGAATTTACAGTTTTGTCGCTATGTGTTTCTGTTCGATCGATGGTGGAACCCAGCGATTGAAGATCAAGCCATCAACCGTGCTCATCGCATCGGAGCGGCAGGCAGCGTCACCGTCACACGCATGCTGATGGCGAACACTATTGAGCAGCGAATTGCCGCCATACTTGAACAGAAGCGTGAGATGTTTGACGAGCTGTTTAATGATTCGGCGAGTCCTCGTTCCGTCGGTTTGAGTCGCGAGGAGATTTTCGGCCTATTCGATATCAGAAGTCCCAAAGGTCGCGTTGCCGGGTAGGGGCAACTCATCAAGAGATGCAAAAAGATCGCGGGTGGCTTTGCGTTCTTGTTCTGGAAAAGTCAGTTGCAGCGACTGTGGCAAAACGTTTGCTTTTTCCATACTGACAAACGCATCGGTCGTTTCAAATCCTTGAGCGGAGCGAACGTCGCCGCTTGGCAGGTTCAACTGCAACAGGCTTGCTGAACGAGTCCAAAGCGATGTTGTATCCGTCGCAAAAATGGATGCAGTGTCATGGCCTCCCAAAGTCGATTCGGCGCGAATGGTTGCAAAGCCACGAGCCCTAGCGTAGTAATCGCGTCCGCTGATCCACGAGACAGTTGCGGAAGCGCTTAAGCGATCGTCACCGGGACTATCGTACAAATCCGCTTCATCATTTCCTCCTGCATTTGAATACGCGTGCACTTTTTCAAAGCCAAAGGCCACGCGAAACATATTGTCGCTACGGAGGCTTGTGAACTGGTGCCTGATCGCAAGCTGGTCATGTTCAGGGCTGTCATAAAGAAACGCGGTATCGCTGCCGCCGGTCGTTCCATAGGCAGATACACTGGAGACATCGATCGCATAAAATACGAAGCCGTTGCCGCGCAATGACGCTGAATGCGGATCAGCTTCAAGAGTATCGTTGCCTGCAGAGTCAAAGAAGGTCGCGCGATTATTACCACTGCCGCCACGGAAGACCAAGGTTTCGAAACTGCTAAAATCACCGGTTAGCCCAGGCGATTGAAGGGTCGCACTGGTTTCGCTCAATCCGGACGCTGCGGCTCGCGCGGTGAGTCGATCATCACCGGCACCACCGATGATTTCTAACGTGTCGAAGCCCTCACCACCGTCAATCGTCAACGACTCCAGCGGTCGATCGATGCGGTGAACCACCGAATTGATCGTGATCGTCATGGGACTGCTAAGGTTAATGATGATTGATTCCGCGTCCGCAGAACCTTTGACCACTAACGACGATTGGCCAGTCCATTGCAATGGATTTGATTCGTTTTGACCCGACGAATTCGAGTCAATATTGCCGTCCAGCAAGGTGTCGATCGCGGCTTGTATGTCAAGGATGTAGTAATCAGCACCACTGATTGCATCCGATTTCTGAACCGAAGTTTCCCGTAGATGGGAAAGGATATCGTCGGGAGTCGGATGTTGCCCGAGCGACTGCATGGCTTCGCGAACAAGCATGGATGCACCCGCTAATTGAGGCGCTGCCATGCTTGTCCCGTCTGCGTTGGCAAAGTCATTAACGTTGCCGTCGATTCCCAGCACATGATCTGGAACGCTGCTAAGGATTGAACTACCGGGTGCTGCAAACACACCGTCGGCTCGTTGTGCGTAGGTCTCAATGGTTCCTGACCCATCGACCGCAGTCACGGCCGCGACGAGCGGATGCGAGGCAGGGTACGCGACTGAGTCGGGCTGGCTCCTGACAAAGCTATTGCCGGCAGCGGCGACAACGATGATGCCATCGTCTCGAAGCGTGCGCAATTCGTCATCGAGTTGCGACAATGGGCTGCTAACGTTGGTTGCAAAGATACCAAGTGATAAGTTGACGGTTGTGATTGGGTTATCGAGTGAGTTGCGATGATCGATGACCCAGCGAAGCGCGGATTCGATCCAATCCAAGCTGCCATTTCCAAAATCATCAAAAACGCGCAGAGCAACAAGGTCCGCTCCCGGCGCAATTCCTGCAAAACCAGCCGACTTGCCGCTAATCGTTCCAGCAACGTGCGTGCCATGATAGCCAGCAGGGCCATCGTCGTACGGATCAGCATCGCTCTCGGCAAAGTCCCAGCCAGCAACGACGCGATAGCCATCGCCAAAGCCGCCGCCAGTTGGCCCCGATTTCTGATTGGCAAACGCAACATGGTTCCAGGCGATGCCACTATCAATGACGGCAACAGTCTGGCCCGCGCCGTCCAATGAATAGTGTTCACGAATAGTCGCCGCATCGGCAAATGGGTCTGGGCTTGAGCCTGTTGCGCCACTAGAGGAGTTAATCGAGAACGTTTCGATGAACGCATCGGCTGCAACGCTAGCTGAAAGAGCCAGTCGCGGTTCGCAAATCGCGATTCGGTCGATGAACTGGACCGCCTCCAGCGGATCCACGATAGCAACAGGCATGGCTCCGCGTGCCGATCGAGATTTATATTTCATTACGTTTTTCGGCAAATAGCATGGAAAAAATCCGGTCGCCATCGTTTAACTTGCAAGCCTAGGTCACGAAGCGTATCGAGCACTGAATTTGGCAACGAACTATTTTGTCACTTGATCGCTAGCTGATTACGGATAGGCTGCGAGTCTATTTGAGCCGGTTGGATTTGCGGCAAAATGGTAATCCGACGCGTCAGCGAGGCGGCGGGCAGATCCTCGCTAACGCGTCGGGTTGCCAATAGATTCACACCCTTGGAGCCGTCGGTGCCGGTAAAGTCGCCGCCGCTTCGCTGATCGGTCTCCCGAATCTTCGATTCGACTGTCGCATCCCGTACGTCCGAAATAATCAAGTAGGCGTTCGTCGCATCTTAGCGCGATTGACATTATCTAAGCGTCTGGTTTTAGCGATTGAATCGAGGATCTTAAGCGATGGCTCTGGCAAAGCTTTGGAATGCGGTCTTTGGCAAACGCCCTGCGGCAGACCAATCCCCGCCAGTAAATCCGGCAACCATTTCGGTTGCAGCGGTTACAACACCAGTAAGCCCAGTCGCCGCGGTTAAACCACTTGCGGGAAAGCAACATGCGGTTAATCCAATTGCGGTAAAGCCAGCGAGCGAGAGATCGAACGGAGCAGCACGCGCAGCCGTAAATTCTGGCTTTGAACCCGCTAACGTTCCCGTCGTCAAATTGAGCAAGAATAAAACGAAGGCGATGACCCGTCAAAGCAAACAAGTAGAACCGATGATGTCTGTCGCCGCGCCAGAATCGACCGCCGTGCTGCGGATGTTTCGGCGGAAGACAAATTCATGGACAAAACTAATCGGACAACGCACGATCAATGTCATCCTTGACGTGAATGTCCAAGATGGTTCACGGGCAGTGGAGTTGCTGGAGGCGATTGTTGACAGTAATTCCACCCCTCCGAAATACGTCGCCATCGGAATGTTTGAGCTTGCAGGCGAAAAACTTTCAGTCCGTCAATTTCACCAGAAGGTGCGTGCGGCAGGCGGCCAACCAGTGGTTATACCGATGCCACTGGTTGACGGGCTGCGGCGATTGTCACAAACAGTTGGCACGGTAGACCTGATTCTGCTGGATGTCACCGAACAGCAACTGGCTGATCCCGTGGTTGCCAAGCTGCTGCAACGAATTGCCCCAACCCGCTCGTTGATTCTTCGGCGTGATGCACAAAACCGTTGGGCGTCGACTTCGCAATCGCGTGCTGCCTGACCGAATTGATTCGCATTATCGCTGAAAGCCGTATAATCTGCTATTAAAGGTTCGTGACGGTTGCCATTGCGGCAAACGGGGAAAAACGATTGCGAACCGCAAATTTGCGATCCTATAATTACCGGCAGTCAATCGTGAGCTACATTTTCCGATGACTCGTTAAAAGGTAAATAGCTATGTGCGGAATCGTTGGATATGTTGGTGGCCGAGAGGCCAGTCCTTTCCTGATCGAAGGTCTGAGACGTTTGGAGTATCGTGGATACGACAGTGCGGGCGTCGCGATTGTCAATCCGTCGGGAATTCAAGTTTGCCGATCAGTGGGTCGAATCGACCAGCTTGCCAGCCGTATTGGACCTGTCCCTTATGAAGGTACGATTGGCCTTGGACATACACGCTGGGCAACACACGGAGCACCCACGGAGATCAACGCGCATCCGCATATCGGTGGCGACGGCGAGGTCGTTCTGGTCCACAATGGTGTGATCGAGAACTTCTTGCGATTAAAGACTGAGCTCCAAGAACTGGGCTACGTCTTCAAGTCCGCAACGGACAGCGAAGTGGTTGCGCACCTGATCGCGGAAGGGCTCAAGCAGGCCGCACCGACGGAATTCAAAGAACCTTCAGATCGATATGTCACGGCGGTGAAGTGGGCAGTCTCACAATTGCACGGGACATACGGATTGGCGATCCTCTTCCGGGATCAACCCAACTTTATGATCGCGGCGCGTTTTGGCAGCCCTTTGGTTGTCGGTGTGGGACGAGGAGAATATTTCCTCGGTAGCGATGCGTCACCCTTGGCTGGTTACACCGATCAAATTGTTTATCTGGCTGACCATCAACTGGCGGTGCTTTCGCGAACCGGCTTCACGGTTCAGCACCGAGACTCTGGAATGGTTTCGCCGAACATCCAGACGTTTGAACAGGATTCGTCAGCGGTCAGCCTTGAAGGTTTTGACCACTACATGCTGAAGGAAATTTATGAGCAACCTGAGTCGCTGAAAAACGCGATGCGAGGTCGTCTTGATGACCAAGATGCGACCGCAAAATTCGGTGGATTAAATCTTACGCCACAGCAATTGCGCAGCGTTGATCGCATCATCCTCACTGGTTGTGGAACGAGCTGGCATTCGGCGATGGTTGGCGAATACTTGTTCGAAGAATTAGCTCGCATTCCCGTTGAAGTGGAGTATGCGAGCGAGTTGCGGTATCGCAATCCTCCTATCGACAACAATACACTCGTCTTTGGAATCACGCAAAGCGGTGAAACGGCTGATACGCTAGCGGCACTTCGCGAAACGAAACGAAAAGGACATCGAACGTTGGCGATCTGCAACGTGGTTGGAAGTTCGATTGCCCAGATTGCGGATGGTGGTGTGTATTTGCATGCAGGTCCTGAGATTGGTGTCGCGAGTACAAAGGCGTTTACGTCGCAGTGCTGTGTGCTGGCGATGTTGGCGTTGTACTTTGGACGGACGCGGCACATCAGTTTTGAATCAGGTAAGCGAATCATCGAAGAACTTCGATCACTTCCAGGTCTGGTTCAGCAAACTCTTTCGTGTGACAAGCAAGTTCGCCTAGTTGCAGAAAAATACAAAACCGCAACCAATGTGCTTTATCTTGGTCGTCAATACAATTTCCCAACCGCGCTGGAGGGCGCGTTGAAGTTGAAGGAAATCAGC
This sequence comes from Planctomycetaceae bacterium, assembly GCA_043775635.1. Taxonomy (GTDB): domain Bacteria; phylum Planctomycetota; class Planctomycetia; order Pirellulales; family Pirellulaceae; genus UBA6163. Next base: position 8,891 of record JAYVSE010000035.1, read on the forward strand.
TACATTCACGCCGAGGGGTATCCCGCAGCAGAAATGAAGCACGGCCCAATCGCGCTCGTCGATGAACATACACCGAGTGTTTTTCTGATTCCCCGTGGAACGACCTACGACAAAGTCATGTCGAACATGGAAGAGGTCAAAGCCCGTGGCGGTCCGATTATCGCGATCGGTAGCCACAACGATGCGCGAGTCCTGGAAATTGCCGACGATGTGATTAGTATACCTGAGACTCCGGACTTTTTGCAACCAATCGTTAGCGTGGTACCGCTTCAGTTGCTGGCCTATCACATCGCGCTACTACGTGGTTGTGATGTTGATAAACCTCGAAATCTTGCAAAAAGCGTTACGGTCGAGTAACATAAGTCCATCGTTTAAACAGCTAGTCACCGTAGAATTTACCCAGGCTTCGACAACATGATCACACAAACCGCGCGCAAAAAGTCGTCTGTCCAGGCAGCATTGAGCTATAACGCTCGAAAAGCCCTGACTGTCCATATTGGCGAAAAGGCCGGAACCGAAATTGCCGATCTTTTTCAACAGATGGCCATTGAGATTGAGGAGCTTCGCCGTTCGAAAGTCAGTGTCACGCGCATTGTACCGGGCGAACCGCGTTAGACTAACGCGATTACTTTTCACGCTCAAAGTCCTCAGCAATCCGACACATGCAGAAATATCTTGTCACCGGTGCAGCGGGTTTTATCGGTTTTCACTTAGCACAAAAACTGATTCGGCTCGGTGTTGATGTCGTCGGATTTGATTCGGTCAATGACTACTACAACGTTTCGCTCAAGCGAGATCGCTTGCGACAACTGCATGAAGTAGCGAAAGAATCAAGCAGCGGCAGGTTCGACTTTATCGAAGCCGACCTGACTGATCAATCCGCAGTTGATGGCGTTTTTGCGGCTCACACGTTTGACCGCGTTGTGCATTTGGCAGCTCAAGCAGGGGTTCGCTACTCTTTGTCGCATCCGCGAACCTACATCCAATGCAACATTGTTGGCTTCATCAACATTCTTGAAGCGTGTCGCCACGCCGCAACCCCGCATTTAACTTATGCGAGCAGCAGTAGTGTCTACGGTGCCAATACATCGACGCCGTTTTCGGTGCATGACAATGTCGACCATCCGCTTAGCCTTTACGCAGCGAGCAAAAAAGCTAACGAGCTGATGGCACATACGTACAGCCACTTGTATCGATTACCAACGACTGGCCTGCGGTTTTTTACCGTTTATGGACCTTGGGGGCGTCCTGATATGGCGTTGTTTTTGTTCACACAATCCATCATTCGTGGCGAACCGATTAACGTCTTCAATCAAGGCAAAATGCAACGAGATTTCACCTACGTCGATGACATCGTCGAGGGGATTTATCGAACCAGCGAATGCATTGCCGAACCATCGCCCGATTGGTCGGGGGCCAAGCCTGATCCAGCGTCCAGTTCCGCGCCCTACCGGATCTATAACATCGGTAATAACCAGCCCATTGAACTCGGACGTTTCATCGACGTGATTGAGGCATGCTTGGGCCGTCGAGCCATTCGGAATTTGATGCCGATGCAGGCGGGTGACGTTCCTGCAACCTTTGCCGACATTGACGCGCTCGAGTCTGCCGTCGGCTTCCGCCCCGAAACAACCATCGAAATCGGCATTGCCCGATTCGTCGATTGGTATCGCCAGTACTACGGCGAATAGGTAACCGCTTCAACGCAATCCATTTGCGTTTGCAGAATACCGTCCTATGGTTCATAGCCATCATTCTGGCGGGGCAAAGCGCCAGTGTGTTTGGTAGTGACGATTACGTTAGAAGTGGCACTCTTGACGTTGTCGCTGCTCGTTTCGGTCTGGGCAACCGCGAAGTAGTAATATTATGGGAAGAATCTTACGGCTCGCAGAGATACCTCTGGATCAGCCACTCACCGACTCGCTTTTCGATGCCGACGGCGTTTTGTTAATGCAAAAAGGCGCGATCATCACAGCCGACAACCTTAAAGCCCTGGCTTTAAAGGGATTGCGATTCCTTGAACTTGGCGCGCCCGACTCCGTACCGGAGTGTGCGGATGTTGCGGTTGCTACGCTTGAGCCACCGACAGCAGCCTCTCTTGCCGTCGACGAGTTTGATCCATCGCAAAATGATAAGTTCACGGCTGGCGATGACGATTCTGTCCTGCTTTCCCCAAAGCGAGCCTCCGCAGATCCGAGCATTCGCCAAATTGACCCGGCGACAACGGCCCGTGTCAGTCAATTAGTCACTCGCGCTGCCGCGACGGTCGAAGATCTCGGCAGATCGCTAGCGGACGGAACGTTACGAGACGCAAAACCTATCCGAACAGTTGCCGATGATTTCCTTAAAGAACTCAAAGGAGACTCCGATCAAACCGTTGCTACCGCTCTCGAGCAAGGAAGTGACCAAGAGCTTGCGATGCGATCGGTGCAACTGAGCGTACTCTCGATGGCGATTGCCCGCGCAATGAAATTAGACGATACCGAACAGGCAACCGTTGGTTCGGCAGCATTGCTGCATGACATGGCACTCTTTCAATTGCCAGAAGAAGAACGCTATGCCCAATCAGCACTGCGTCCTGCATCTCGCCGCGTTTACGAGTCGCATCCCGCCATCGCTTATGACATGTTAGAACGAGTTCGCGACATTGATGGCACCGTAAGATTGATCGTCTTGCAAGTACACGAACAAGCAGACGGATCAGGTTTCCCTCGCCGAATCACGATGGCGAGAACTCATCGACTCGCGCGCATTGTCAACCTTGCGGACGCATATTTGACACTGATTGGGTGCGGTACCTACGGCCAACAAATCATGCCCGCAGATGCACTTGCTTACATTATGCACCATTCATGCGCCGGACGGTTTGATTCGGCAGCGACCTGTGGTTTAGTGAGGGCGGTGTCACTTTACCCTCTCGGTTCACTGGTCGTACTTAGCAACAACAGCACGGCTCGCGTCGTCCGAGTCGTTGACCAGAATCCGCTCAATCCTATCGTTTCGTTTGTGGACGCCGACGGCAATGATTCACTGGCAAAGGTCGATAGTGCCGGTTTGCAAGTTGTACGCCCCGTCGATGAAATCACATTAGATCGTCGACGTTTACCTGCAAGTGACTTCGAAAAAATCCTCTGGTGAGGTTATACTGGCAGATGAACATGGTCGTCTGCCGTTAGGCGGCCAAAATATTGTCGCCGCAATTTCCCCCTGTTTCCATGTCAACTGTGCCCAAACATTCCTTCGTGTGTAAAACCACTCTGTCCGTTTTGCTTCCATTTGCTTTGGTTTTAGCGAATGTGGCAGCCGAAAACCCGAATGCTGCTCAGCGCGTTCCTGACGCCATTGCAACCACCGAAGCAGAAATGAAACCGTACAGCGAACCGCTGCGGTTTACAAACGTAACGGTCGAGATGCTGCCCATTCGTGGTGGCACTTTTTTAATGGGCAGCCCTGCAAGCGAAGACGGGCACATGGATGACGAAAGTCCGCAACATGAGGTGCGTGTTGATCCGTTTTGGATGGGTAAGTACGAAGTTACCTGGGATCAATATGATACTTGGGGCGAAATGATCGATATCATTCGGCGCGATCTTGCGGGTGCCAAACCAACGGACCAGGAACTGATTGTCGACGGGATGACCCGGCCTACCGAACCGTACACAGACATGAGCTTTGGCTTCGGAAAAGGCAACTATCCCGCCATTTGCATGACTCAGCATGCGGCTAGAAGCTTCTGCAAATGGTTGTCGGCTAAAACCGGTCACTACTATCGATTGCCGACTGAAGCCGAGTGGGAATATGCTGCTCGTGCTGGGACCACCACGATGTATTCATTCGGCGACGATGCGACCGACATCGATGACAACGCCATTTCGATTGAAAACTCGAACGATCAATATGAAGAAGTCGGCACGAAGCAGCCCAACCCATGGGGGCTGCATGATATGCACGGTAATGTTGCCGAGTGGACCCTCGATCAATACGCGCCTGATACTTACCAAAAACGAGCGGGAACATTAGTGGTCAATCCGCTGGTGATTCCGACGACGCTCTATCCGCATTCGGTGCGCGGTGGCGGTTGGGACGATGGGCCGGAAATGCTACGGTCTGCGGCGCGAGAGGGCTCCAGTGAAGAATGGAAGCAGCAAGACCCACAGCTTCCCCAAAGCATTTGGTACTTTACCGATGCCCTGGGGGTTGGCTTTCGCGTCGTTCGTCCGCTGATTGAACCGTCCGACGAAGAAAAAGCGGCAAAATGGGACAAATGTGACCCGCCACAACTTGATCCCGTCGAAGGCGAGTAAATTGATCGGCACAAAAAAATTACATGCTGTACGACGGACATCTTTGTTCGTCGTGCCTTTCGACGGACTTGGAAGTCCATCGTACGATAAGGTCATTTCTGCCGCTCGCTTAATAGGTTTCAAATTGTCGCCTGCACGAAGCAGTCTTAGCTTGGCGTTGCACCACGATCCAGTTCGCTTTTCCCGTTCCATCCAAGCTATTTCCAATCAATAGTGATTGGCATCGTCTTCCCAGGCTGCGTTGACGTTCGGTGGGCAAGGCCAACATCGTCAGCTCGCGTACTGCAGGATGCTGACGCCGTGCCACTGGTATCAAGCATGCTATACCTCCGATAGTGACATTCTCCTCCTGCCCCACAAAAAGCCGTGTTCCCGTTTCTGTCTTTACGTTTCCCACGATCACTGTGATGAAACAGTTCTCGCCCCAACTGGCGACATGCAACCGCATTTGTGTGGATCAATGATTGGTCGCCGAAGTACCTCCACAGTAAATGCAGATTGGGTGGGCGACCTGGAGACAGCGAAGCAAGATGATCGGCAAGACTTTGGGTTCACTAACTCCTTTTTGCTAGGGTTCTGTGACAGTCCCTCCATCGGGCAATTTTAAACCGACAATCGTCGAACTGCACTTTTTGCATCAAAACGTGGGGGGCGGGGTTGTTTTTCGCCTATTAGGGTTTACATTGCCACCAACTCTCAAGGCTTAAACAACAATCTCAGCACTTGGGTGTTAGGACGCCAATAGGACAAAAGCACTGTCACGTGTGTAACAAACCGTTTATTGGCTCGCGAAGAATACGCACTCGTGGACACCTATAAAATTCCTTCTTGCTCCAATCAGGAAACGCGACTGTCAACGCAGCCGTGGTTGGAGATTTACGCCTCACGCGAATTTGTTCCGTGGTTGGTCAGCCATCAAACCAGTATTGCATTCAGTACCTACCAGACCGGGAAGTTGTTTCTGGTCGGATCGTCGCCGGATGGCGGCCTTTCGGTGTTTGAGCGCACGTTCGACCGTGCGATGGGAATGTTCGGAAATTCCGAGTCGCTGTTGCTGAGTACAAAATATCAGCTCTGGCGTTTCGAGAATTCCCTGAAGCCTGGACAGATGTATCAGGAACGCGACCGATTGTTTGTCCCTCGCATGGCATACACAACCGGCGAAATTGACATGCACGATGTTGTTGTCGAAGACACAGGCCGGATCGTCTTTGTTGCCACGTCCCTCAGTTGTCTTGGTACGGTTAGCGAGCGCCTGAGCATTAAGCCACTCTGGAATCCACCATTCATTAGTCGCCTAGCTCCAGAAGACCGATGCCATCTGAGCGGACTTGCACTCCGAGAGGGTAAGGCGCGCTATGTGACCGCCGTTTCGAAAAGTGACGTAGCAGACGGCTGGCGATCGCGTCGAAACAACGGTGGCATCGTGATGGATGTTACAACCAACGAAGTCGTTTGCGAGGGATTGTCCATGCCTCATTCCCCTCGCTGGTACCGCGACCAGTTGTGGGTTTTGAATTCCGGTAAAGGCGAATTCGGTCGAATCAATCTGCAGTCCGGCCAATTTGAATCGCTGACATTTTGCCCGGGTTACACACGCGGTCTGACGTTCATTGACGACTACGCCATCGTCAGTCTTTCACAGCCTCGACATGAGAAGACTTTCGGCGGACTCGCTTTGGATGACGAACTGTCCAAACGCGACGCCATAGCCCAGTGCGGGCTGCAAGTGATTAACCTGGCGTCCGGAAATGTGGTTCATTGGCTCAAGGTGGAAAGCGAAGTCACAGAAATCTACGACGTGGTGGTACTTCCAGGTGCCATGCGTCCTATGGCTCTGGGTTTGAAGTCCGACGAGATCCAGCGACTGCTGGTGCTGGACGAACAAGGGCAACTGTAAAGCCTAACAGACAACGGCGCAGTTCAATTTTTATTTTTCGAATAGTTGAAAGGATCCATCTCGATGTTCAAATCAAAGCTATCTGTAGTGCTAAAAGGTTGTCTGGAATTCGTTGTCGGGCGTGCTCGATTGAGTCGCCGGAATCGAGTCGGAAGAACTCGAAAGATAGAGGCACTCGAACAACGATCCTTGCTTGCGGCGGTCACGTCAGTACAGACATCAGGACTGGGGATCACGGCTGGCGCGGGAAATCTGAATACAAACGATGTCGTCACTCTGACCGCCAATTTTGATGCCGCCGTGACAGTGAATCGGGCGAGCGGATCGCCAGCGATTGCACTGAATACAGGAGCAACCGCGACATATTCGGGCGGCTCGGGAACGTCCGCCCTCACATTCCAGTACAAAGTCGCTGCCGGCCAAAATGCCAGCGATCTGGCGGTGACGTCAATGAACCTGAACGGCTCAACAATCAAAGATGCTGGGAGCGTCGATGCGACGCTAACCGGTGCCGCCACGAATCCGGCGGGGATTCTTGCGGTCGATACGGTATCGCCGACTATGAGTATGGCATTGGTAGGCGGTGCGAATCAGCCGGTGGGAA
>JAYVSE010000036.1:0-5173 GCA_043775635.1 Planctomycetaceae bacterium
CCAGCATCTTTGGTGAGTACCTGCTGCACAAAGAGAGACAAAGTGATCTGGGGCGTGTAGATCCGTTCGCGGCGTTTAATGTTGTCGTCGGCGAATTCGACAAGTGTCGCTTTGATCGTCGCATCGTTGAAAACTTACATGAGCAAGAGTTGATCGGAATCATGCAACTCTTGAACCTTATTTCGAACCGCTTTCAACGTCAGTGACGGATTGTTTTTTTGGAAAGTCTGGCGGGTGGTTTTTGTGCGACTTGAGCGGTTGATTTTTGGTGGCTGCTGGGGTCGCGGCGGACCGGACTTCGGCGGTACGACCATGCTTGAGCTTCCTTGCTAGCGGATATTTTGGTGCAAACAAGTTTCTGCGGCAAGGAAGCTCTTCAAGTGTCGAACTAGCCGTCCGGTGCCAGTTCGATAAACCCCATTCGAACCTGTGAACAGGCGCATGCTCAATAAATGCATGACGACACCGCTGCGCTACTTCAAATCTTCGCTATCAAGTGATTCGACCGGAGTTTCGAGAGTCGTCGGCAACTTGGGGCGAGCATCGCCAATTCGGTTTGGCTCGACTGGGCGGACGTGGATTTTACCGCCATTCACGCTGACCACTTCCACTAATTGACCGGCGTCAATCACCATCCCAACGCTCAGTGCGTCCATCCGAACACCGTCAATTTCGACCAGTCCGCCGGGCAACAAATTTGTTTTTGCAATTCCCGTTTTCCCCACAATTTGTTCTCGTTCCGCTCGCAATTCAGCCTCGTGGAGCAAGTCTGCTGCGGGATTCAATGTCAACATGCGCCGCCCAATCGGTGTATTGGGCCAAATTCTTAACCCGATGGATGCAAAAATCGGCACGAAGACCGCCGCAATGACGAGGATCGTCGCCCCCGCGGTCAGACTATGTAAAAAACCGATCACCACTGCCGCGATCAGGGAAGCGGCTGCCGCCACACCCAGCAACCCAGCGCTGGGAATGAATAACTCGAGCGTCAGAAACCCAAAGAATAAAACCAGCATTCCAACAGCATGTAGTAGTGTCATACTTCCTTCCCGCTCATTGCTTAGAACTGGAACTTAGCGTGCTGTGTTGATTTCCATGAACCTAACGCAGACTGGACTGGCTACTTGTACCCTCGAACCGGTTGGCGTTAGTTGGCCTGTCAATGGATCGATACGAAACACGATCACGCTGTTGCCGGATTGATTCGCGACCAACATGTACTGACCGGTGGGTTCGATCGCGAAGTTGCGAGGCGTCTCGATACCTGCGCTTTGATGTCCGATCGCGGTCAGTTCGCCCGTGTTCGGTTCAATCGAAAAAATGGCAATCGAGTTATAGGGGTCGCGATTCGAGACATACACAAACTTACCTGAGGGATGCACGACGGTCTCCGCCGTACTGCCGCCGTTGCGAACGACATCGGTTGGCAAAGTTGAGAGAACTTGACGCTGCTTCAATTCCCCTTTGTCGGCATCGTAATCACAAGCGATGATCGTCAAATCAGACTCGCCATTAATGTAAGCACTCTTGAAATCGGGAGACCAAGCGAAGTGCCGAGGTCCAGCTCCCTTCGGTGTGTCAAAGACACTGTGTGGGCTCAACGCTCCCGTGCTGGAATTGAACGAGTAAATGATGACTTTGTCCAATCCGAGGTCGCAGCAAAGGGCAAACTTGTTGGCGCGGTCCAAGTTTATCGAGTGCCCATTCTTCTTTGGACCTTGATGTTGCTGAAATGAGCTTGATGCGCTGAGTTTGCCGTCTGCCTCGATGGGGATGGAAAGGCAGCTTCCGCCGCTGTAGTTCGCGGCCAATACATGCTTGCCTGTCGCGTCTACGACCAGATGACAAGGCGCTCCACCTTGCGATGGTTGGGAATTGAGGAAAGTCAACTTGCCGGTCGTGGCATGGATGGCAAAGGCGCTGACCGTTGCGTCGGATTCGTTGACGGCATAAAGAAACTTTTTGTTCGGATGAAACGCGAGGAAGGACGGGCTACTGGATTCACCCGCCAACGTTGCTGCCGAAAGGGAGCCATCCTTGACATTCAATTCGCACTGGTAAATGCCTTTGCTGTCCTTGCCAGTATAAGTACCGACGTAGACACGATAGTTCTCTTGAGCGTGCGTCTGCGAACAAGCAAACACGGCAAGAACAAGGCAAGCGAAGAAACATGGTCGCCAAAACATGGACGGGAACTCCTAAAAAGCTGGTCACGAAAGTTGTACAAGAGATTGTTATCCATCGCGGGAGCAAAAGCTACCGGTGGAGCCAGCCCAGCGATGTGCTACGATGTCGACTTCTCCGCGAATCTTAAGAGTTCTTACGAGTATTGAGGAATTGACTATGACCGCTACCGCCAAGTCGCTAACTGAATGTCAGGCATGGAAGTCCCTCCAAAGTCACTATGAAATCATGCGAGGCCGCCATCTGCGGCAGCTTTTCGCCGAAGATCCGCAGCGCGGCGAACGGTTGACGCTCGAAACGGCTGGCATCTTCCTTGATTATTCAAAAAACCGGATCACCGATGAGACGCTGACCTATCTGGTTCAATTAGCGAGTGAGTCGCAACTTGCTGACAAGATCGATGCGATGTTCCGTGGCGATCGAATCAATATCACCGAAAATCGCGCTGTTTTGCATACAGCGCTTCGCGCCGCCAAGGACACAACCATCATGGTGGATGGAGAAAACGTGGTTCCACTTGTCCATGCTGTGCTCGATAAAATGGCTTCGTTCGCCGTCCGTCTGCGCGATGGAAGCTGGCAAGGACACACTGGCAAACGGATTCGCAACATCGTGAACATCGGTATTGGCGGCTCCGATCTCGGGCCGGTGATGGCCTACGAATCGCTCAAGAATTTTAGCGATCGGTCGCTAACATTTCGCTTTGTCTCGAATATCGATAGCACTGATTTCGTGGAAGGAACTTACGATCTCGATCCTGCCGAAACGCTGTTCATCGTGGCATCGAAGACGTTCACGACGCAGGAAACCATGACCAACGCAGAAACGGCCCGAGATTGGTTGCTGTCAGGACTGGGGGGCGATCGCAGCGCCGTCGCTAAGCACTTTGTCGCTGTATCAACCAATGCAACCAAGGTTTCGGAGTTCGGGATCGATACTGAAAACATGTTTGGCTTCTGGGATTGGGTCGGCGGCAGATACTCCATGGATTCTGCAATTGGACTGTCCACGATGATCGCGATTGGTCCCGATCATTTTCGTGACATGTTGACGGGTATGAGAGAGATGGACGAACACTTTCGCTCGGCTCCCTTCGAGCAAAACCTTCCGGTGTTGATGGGACTGCTCACGATTTGGTATGCGAATTTTTTCGCGGCGCAAACCGTAGCCATTCTGCCCTACGAACAATATCTGAAGCGGTTCCCTGCTTACCTGCAGCAGTTGACGATGGAGAGCAACGGTAAGCACGTCACGCTCGATGGCGTCGAAGTGAAATATCAAACCGGTCCGATCTATTGGGGCGAACCGGGAACCAATGGCCAGCATTCGTTTTACCAGTTGATCCATCAAGGAACGACGCTGATTCCATGTGACTTCATCGCGTTTTTAGACGCACACCATCCGATTGGACGCCACCATGATATTCTGCTGGCGAATGTCTTCGCACAAGCGGAAGCGTTGGCCTTCGGAAAATCGATTGAGCAGGTTCGCGCGGAGGGTACTGCGGAGGCGCTTGCACTGCATCGCGTCTTCGACGGTAACCGGCCGTCTAACGTGCTGCTGGTCAAGCAATTGACGCCCGCGACGCTCGGCAAATTGATTGCGCTTTATGAACACAATGTGTTCACGCAAGGAGCGATCTGGAACATTGGTTCATTTGATCAATGGGGCGTCGAACTTGGCAAAATGCTGGCCAATCGCATTCTCCCAGAACTAGAGAGCCCCGCGGAGCCACCACTACAGCATGACAGTTCCACGAATCGGTTGATTCGTCGTTTGCGTGCATCGAAAACGACTTGACATAGTCAGCGAGTTAGCATCGTTCGATCAATAACTGTCAGGTTTTTAAAGTGGGATAGGCTTCCAGCCTGTCATTTTCAATGCGACAGACTGGAAGCCTTTTTATACCCCACAACTTTTTCTTAGACCCCTGCCAGCTTGCCGCGTGGAATTAAGTAGCGGAATGGCGCGAGCCGTCCGGTGCCGTTTCCAAAAACCCGGCCAAACACCGGGCGGCTCGCGCTTCACCGCTAACAAAATGCTTCGCATTTTCGTTCCCAGGCAAGCTGGGTGGTGGCCGAAGGTCCTTTTGAAGTTGTGGGGTATAAAAAGACTGGAAGCCTATCCAACTAATTGATCGAGCGACACTTAGCTTAGCATTGATTCTGGTTTTTTAGTCGGCCAGCATGCGGCGGTCGCCTTGCTCCGTTGCGTACACAGAACGCAATGGCGATCGTTACCAAAAGACTCAGCCCTGGAAGAGTGATCCTAACGGGAAAATCCAGGGAGATGGGTGGCCTCGCAACAGCAAACGCGACAGCAACGAAAAAGAAGGTTAACAGTGTCCATTGCAATGAAAGCCTCGGCCGCTTGAACCTTGGTACTTGAATACCATATTTCCAAATTGCGATGATAACAAAGGCAGCGGCAATGCCCGATGCGACTAGCCAAATGGTAGCTGCAAAACGGAGATTCTCGCCCAGATCGCTCCGCCCTGCTTTCACTGTCCAATAAGGAAGGATCGTTAACGGTGCAATATGGAGCCAGCAAACTCGTGGGTTATCGCGCAGCAGGAAATAGAGCATCGCCGTGAGTAGAAAAACTGCCATCGTGACCATGCCCGCATGAAATGCAAATCGCTCCGCTGCGGCGATGGCGAGAAGTTCAGCCGGGGTAGGAGGGAACGATAACATTTTAGAGGCCGAAAAGATCCATGATCAGAGGCGAAAGCCTTTTTATACCCCATTACTTCAAAATGACCTTCGGCCACCACCCAGATTGCCTGCAATGGCGTGGACTTAAGCAATCTGAGTGAGCCGTAGGCGCTAGCCTCGGGCCTTACAAGGCTCTAACGGACGCGATGCCCGCTAGCGGGCTGTTGATTTTGTAACCCGCTGCGTAAGCGAGGGATAATTGCGATCCCTCGCTTACGCATTCGGGTTATGATTTGCACGCTAAAATTCAAAACACAACTAAATCAACAGCCCGC
>JAYVSE010000037.1:0-6929 GCA_043775635.1 Planctomycetaceae bacterium
TCATCATTTTAGTGAGCCGATGGCGCTAGCCACGGGCCGTCAACGGTAGGCGTCCTGCCGTAGCGCCCGACGCTAGCGCGTACGGCTCACTAAATCAACAGCCCGCGAGCCGTCCGGTTTCTCTGAAGCTTGAGTCACCGGATGGCTCGCACCATACCGCAAAATTATCGTTCACGGCGTTGGGCTTGTCTCCGTCGGGCCATGATCACAACCAGATCGCGAAGAAGAAACGACGTCGGCAGAAATCTTTGTTCGGTTCTAATTTAAAAAATAACTCATCGAGGCCGACGCCGCGCCATGCTCTTTGAAGCTAACCGATCCATCGGACTCGTAACACTCGAAACTCCGTTGCGGGCGACATGCGTATAAATCATCGTCGTCTTCAAGTCCGCATGACCCAGCAATTGCTGGATCGTTCGAATGTCTACTCCTGCTTCTAACAAATGAGTCGCAAAACTATGCCTCAACGTATGGGGCGTTGCCGGTTTCGTCAGTCGTGCCGCTGCCACCGCACGTTTGAAACTCTCCTGCAAATAATCTTTGTGCAAGTGATGACGACGAACTTTGCCCGAACGCGGATCTCGCGACAATCTTGGCGAGGCAAACAAATACTGCCAACCAAATTCAAATTCGGCTTTCGGCCACTTCCTTGCCAACGCAAACGGCAAATACACTCCACCATTGCCCTCCGCTAATTCTTGCTCATGTTGCTGGCGACGGGTCTCGATCAATGCCTCCAATGCATCGCGAGCACACGCTGGCAATAACGTCACACGATCTTTTTGACCCTTCGCATCACGAATCAAAATGTGATTCATCCGAAAATCAACATCCTTGGTCCGCAATCGTAAACACTCAAGACTGCGCAACCCACTTCCGTAAAGCAATTCGGAAATCAATAAATCAATTCCATCGAAATACAAAAACAATTGTTCGATCTCTTCCTCATCAAGCACCAACGGCAATCGCTCGGGCTTTTTGGCGCGAACCACATCCGCAGCGTCCAGTTTTTTTTGCAATATGTTTTTGAACACAAACAACAGCGCGCTAAACGCCTGATTCTGCGTGCTGGCAGCAACATTGCCATCAACCGCGAGCCCTGTCAAAAACTCACGAACCTGTCCGCTGCTCGTCGATCCCCAATCCTCCTCCGTACGTAACCCAAATTTTTCCGAAAATCGAAATACCCACTGGGTGTAAGCCACTTCGGTATTTAATGCCAAATGGCGAACGCGAATTTCCGTACGCAGTCTCTGCAAAATCCAAGCTTCATTAGGGTCAATGATTCCCGCTTCGCCCGGTCCCAATTCATCGACAATCGTACTGCCTTCTCGACTCCGTTCCGCATCGGCACGCTCCTTGAGAGCCATGTCGATATCGACCAACTCAGCGCCCTCATTGCCATCCAATCGCATCCGCTTCCGAATTGCTCGCAACGCCTGCAGACGCGTCCAGGCAGGTTTCTGTTTCAGAACCAGCGACTTTAGAAAGTCAATGACCTGCTGCCGACTCGGTGCCAAGCGACCACCAACCGATAGTCCGGCAAACTTGCAGTATTCGGCGACCCAGACGGTATCCCAGTCAACTTGCATTTCCGAGCCACCCATGGCGCTCGTTAATTGCCGAATCTGCGCATCTTGCATACGTTGCCTCGTCGAAATCTTAAAGTCGATGGTTTGCTCACGGCGATGTGCAGGTAAACCAGCAATCGCTTACCTGCAATAATAGCGAATTTCGGGCATTATATCCGTCGTTACAAACCCAGAATAAATCGCCTGCACCAGCGATTATGCAGAAAAAAAACCCGACTTGCAAGCAGGCAATAATCCGCACTATAATGGCAAATATCTGGCACCAGCCAGGAATATGCCGGAACTTGCCGGTAATAATTAAGAGTTCGTCGGCCAACGCCTGACGCCCAGACCCGTTGATTTCCATGCCCGCCGAATGCCGAACCCGGACCGACGCGCATACCTTTGACGCCAGCGAAAACTGCGGCCTCTGGCATTTGCAAACACGACCGGCAGCATTCAGCCTGATTGATTGCTCGGACTTAATGATTGCTCGGACTTATTGATTGCTCGGACTTATTGATTGCTCGGACTTATTGATTGCTCGGACTTATTGATTGCTCGAACGAAACCCGCCGATTTGTTCGGTCGGCATCTTTTGGCCTGTCCCAAAAATCCGATCTGATCCGTTCGGAGTTGTTCTGCCTTCCTAAATGGTCTATGATTGTCGCATCAGCGGTCCGCGTTAGGCCGCGACCAACGATCCAACGCCGACGAACAATTGGTTCCACCCCAGATCGCGATTCCGCGCTCTCGAAGTGGTTAATCGCCCGCGCGATCGAGGTGAACCAAGACGTTCTGCTACCGACCCGTTAAACCCATAAGAGACACTATGATCGCATACCTGCTTCGAGCTACACGCGATTCAAGCACCAGTGACATCCGAAGCCTATTTGGTGATGCCGCCTATCTAGGGCAGACGAAACAGACGGACATAACTCTCGTCTTTTCCAATTTGCCCCTAGATGAAGTTAAGCGTCGGGTTGCTTCTCTTCCACAACTGCCGGACGGACAGCATCGATTTGATGTGGCTTGCTTTGGCGAGACTGTTCCCGTCTAAGTGCTTCGTACTCATCCATCGTGAGTAACTTGCCGAGCGAACAGACTAAAGCGTCTTCGCCGAACAGGTGCTTCATATCGCTTACTACCTGATCCATCTCTCATTCTCCCAGGTCCCGCCCCGAAGAGCAGAACCATAAAATGCACCGCAGAGACGCCTACGGTTTGTTGCAGTGGTTAATCATCCGGCGTCTCGGGTGATTTTGGACGTTCTGCTACTGAAATTAGGAAACACAATGGCAGTTGTAAGTCGATCCATCGGTTGTGGTCTTTTACTTAACGGCGACGTTACTGTCGGAGACACAACCGACAGCTCGAACATAAGCGAAGTATTCCTACTCTCAATTGACATACCGACAGGTGTCAGCTTCGATTGGCCAGAATCTGTGCTGACCAGATCGCAATTTGATCTCTGGTGTACGGCCCAGGAGGCATTGGGCTGGCGTATTGACTACTCAACCATTCCCAATCCGCCGCGTCTACCATCCACGTCTCCCGCTTAATGTGGCCGGAGGTTTCAACATCATCGCCGTAGAGCAGCCTTACCGGATATCGATGACACCTCCACGCCCTCGCCTCGGTAATCCCAGTAAGCCTCGGATCGTCAGATGTAGTATCGCTCATCTCTCATTCTCCCGGCTCCACCCCATACCGGAGCAGAACCATAAAATGCACCGCAGACCCGGATTGCGGTTTATTGAAGTTGTGAATCATCCGCCGGGTCGCGGTGATTTTAGCCGTTCGTCGGCCAACGCCTGACACCCATGCCCGTTGATTTCCATGCTCGCCGAATGCCGAACCTGAACCGACGCGCGGACCTTTGACGCAAGCTAAACTTTGGCACCGGCAACAGCGACTGGTTGCATTCAGCCGACTGATTGCTCGGACTGATTGATTGCTCGGACTAATTGATTGCTCGGACTAATTGATTGCTCGGACTTGCCGTGTCTCCGAACATTTATTTTGCCCCTCATTTTTTTGCCTAAATCCGAGTCGTACCAACTCGAACCGAATTGCGCGGCTTTCCTAAATCGTCTATGATCGTCAAATCGGCGGTCCACGTGAGGCCGCGACCAATGATTCAGCCACGACGAACAAACGGTTTCAACGGAGAACGCGATTCCGCGCCTCTCACGTGGTCAATCGTTCGCGCGTTCCCGCTGAACCGAGACGTTCGTCGGGTCCAGACTCCAACGCCTGACATCCAGGCCCGTTGATTTTCCAGTTCGACCAGAACCGACCCAACCAACGCGCGGACTTTTGATGCCGGTTAAACTCTAGCATCGGTAACAGTGACTGGTGGCATTCAGCCGGATCGATTGCTCGGACGAATTGATTGCTCGGACTTAATGATTGCTCGGACGATTGATTGCTCGGACGATTGATTGCTCGGACTTGATGATTGCTCGGACTTGATGATTGCTCGGACGAATCCCGCCGATTTGTGCGGGCGGAATCTTCGAACTTGTCCCGAAAATCCAATTTGATCCTCTCGGAGTTGCCCGGCCTGCCTAAATCATCTATGATTGTCGTGGCAGCGGTCCGCGTGAGGCCGCGACCAACGATCCAACCACGACGAACAAACGATTGCACCACAGATCGCGATTCAGCGCTCTCGAAGTGGTAAATCGTCTGCGCGATCGAGGTGAATCGAGACGTTCGTCAAATCAAATGCTGACTCACCCCGAGGAAAAAAGAGCATCACTTTCCAATTTACAAAATCGCGTGTCGACCTTTACCATTTTTCTATAGCATCCAAGGACCGAAGCAATGGGTAGCAATCGAGGAGAGCAAGAACAAGATCTTCATCACATTTATAACGATGCAGGTGGCGACGTTGAAATTCGCGGCGAAGAATTTCTTGACCCAGTATCAGCGGAGTCCGATGCACAATACTCCGTTCCTGAATTGATTCGATGGGTTCTTGAGCACAAGGGTATCAACATTGTTCACGGTGATTGGAGTGTAGGACATCGCTGTGTCAACCATTGGCAACCAACACCGTTAGGGAAGATACCTGGTCCGAATACCTATTTTGGTTACGTTGGGTGGAAGCCATAAGTTGCCATAAAATGCGTGCGATGTTTAACAGACTACGAACAACTCTTGAAGTAAAGTAATTTTAGATGGCTGATTTTAACGGTTACGCACCTCCATTAATTTATGGACCTTGGTTTGATTTGTGTAATTTGGGTGGTGCGTTTAGTTTACGTGTCGATGTCTATCCAGCGGGCGACACGACACTTTTTGGCGAATTACGCTACTTCAATAAGGAGAACATCGAGACCACCCAAGAATTCGAATCCGGCCTAATAGTTAGTACCAGCAATAGTTTCCAAACGGTTCGATTGCGAGTGAAAGGTGTACCACTCGGATCAGCGTTTGATGGGAAATGGATCACCGCCACACTGTAATACTGACGCCGACTGCGGTTGCGACACGCACTGCAACGGTTAAGATAGCGACGAACAAAAAAATGCAACACAGCGACGGCATTCGCTTTGACGAAGTGGTAAATCATTTGCCGTCGGACGGTGATTTTAATCGTTCGTCAGTAAAACCAAAACATCAATCCTAAATTCGGAAATCGCACGATGGATCTAGAAACTGCAACAAGCGTAATCAAAGCAACTGGTGTAGCCGTCGACATCTTTGACAAAGTCGTCAGCCAAATTACTGCCTTCATGCGGCGTCAACCCGAAAAGGAAGTGAATGCGGGCGAAGAGCGTTGGCGCCACAAGATCAAGGAAAAGAACAATGAACTTGTTGTGTCGCAAAACGGCAAGCAGCTTCAGGTGATCAAAGCGGAAGACCTAAAAGAGCTACCCCCTGATTGCCTGCAATTGATTCAAACTTTTGAAGAGACCATGCAACGCAATTTCCGTCTATGGA
Organism: Planctomycetaceae bacterium; assembly: GCA_043775635.1. Lineage (GTDB taxonomy): Bacteria > Planctomycetota > Planctomycetia > Pirellulales > Pirellulaceae > UBA6163. Next base: position 5,523 of record JAYVSE010000037.1, read on the forward strand.
CTGCAGTCTACAAGAAACGTGACGCATCTCCGGACGCACTTGTTAATGCGCAGACCGATGAACAACTTACCGAACTCGTACGAAAAATGCAGCGTGATCTTACCGGTATTGTTGACTTCTTGCAGCGACTTGGCCTTCACCTCGACGACCACTACATGAGCGTTCGTCACTTGGTCGATCCAATCTGAACAAGTAAACTGACGAACAAAAAAATGCACCCGAGTTGCCGATCGGGCGTTTCTTGAAATCAAAGTCTCTTGGCGGCAACCGGGTGATTTTGGTCGTTCGTCGGCTCCAGACTCCAACGCCTGACATCCAGGCCCGTTGATTTTCCAGCTCGCCCAGAACCGAGCGAACCGACGCGCGGACCTTTGATGCCAGCTAAACCTTGGCGTCGGCAACAGCGACTGGTTTCATTCGGCCGAATCGATTGCTCGGACGAATCGATTGCCCAGACGAATCTTGACGACTTGCTCGGACGCCAGCTTGTGATTTGCTCGGACGGATGATTGCTCGGACGAATCCCGCCGATTTGTGCGGGCGGCATCTTCGGACCTTTCTCGAAAATTCGCTCCGATCCGCTCGGAGTTGTTCGGCCTACCTAAATCGTCTACGATGGAACAGATCAGCGGTCCGCGTGAGGCCGCGACCAACGATCCAACCACGACGAACCAACGATTGCACCACGGATCGCGATTCAGCGCTCTCGAAGTGGTAAATCGTCCGCGCGATCGAGGTGAATCGAGACGTTCGTCGGCTACAGACTCCAACGCCTGACATCCAGTGCCCGTTGAGTTTCCGCTCGCCGAGAACCGAGCAAACCGACGCGCGAACCTATGATGCCAGCTAAACCTTGGCGTCTGCAACAGCGACTGGTTACATTCAGCCGGATCGATTGCTCGGACGAAGCGATTGCTCGGACGAAGCAATTGCTCGGACGAATCGATTGCTCGGACTGATTGATTTGCTCGGACGAATCGATTGCTCGGACCGATGATTGCTCAGACGAATCCCGCCGATTTGTGCGGGCGGAATCTTCGGACCTGCCCGATAATCCGACCCTCTCGGAGTTGTCCGGCCTACCTAAATCGTCTACGATTGTCCTGGCAGCGGTCCGCGTGAGGCCGCGACCAACGACCCAACCACGACGAACAAATGGTTCCACCCCAGATCGCGATTCAGCGCTCTCGAAGTGGTTGATCGCCCGCGCGATCGAGGTGAACCAAGACGTTCGTCGGCTCCAGACTCCAACGCCTGACGCCCAGGTCCGTTTAATTGATTGCTCGGACTTAATGATTGCTCGGACTTAATGATTGCTCGGACTTAATGATTGCTCGGACGAATGGATTGCTCGGACGAATCTCGCCGATTTGTGCGGGCGGCATCTTCGAACCTGTCCCGAAAATC